>DASSOX010000297.1:0-14523 GCA_035700125.1 Gemmatimonadaceae bacterium | reverse complement strand
GGGGTCAGGTCTCCAATGGTAACTATTCAGGTACTGGGGTGATTTGCTCTCAGGGCTCGGGATTGGCGTGAGTTTTCCGGCTTATTCTGGATGTGAACTAGGGCGAGTTGGGCGAGATGGCCAATCGGGCTGGAGCTGTTGAAGTACCCGGACTGACGCGCGAGGCGGTGGTCGCTGCCACGGCCGAGGGACCGGATGCGGTCTACGAGCTCATCGTCTCGCTCATCACGCCACTCGTTGATCACATCTCTCGCTTGGAAGCACAGATCTCGAAGGACAGCCACAACAGCTCCAAACCTCCGAGCTCGGACAGCGTTCGCGGCCAGCGCCACCCGAAGAGCCTGAGAGGCAAGAGCGGCAAGCGTCCGGGCGGCCAGCCGGGCCACCCGGGCACCACGCTCGAGATGAGCGAGGCGCCGAGTGTCATCCTCGATCATGCAGCCACTCACTGCGCCGTCTGCGGCAGAGAGTTGTCACATGGCCTCCCGGCTTCCGAGCTCGAGGTCGTAGAACGCCGGCAGGTCTTCGATATCGTTCCGGCTCGCCCCGAGGTCACCGAGCACCGCCTCCTGAGGCAGCGCTGCTCGGCTTGTGGCAGCTGGACGTGTGGCGAGTTCCCCGCCGGTGTACGCGCGAGCGTGCAGTACGGGCCCGAAATCCTCGCTCTCTCGGTCTACCTCACCGCGGGCCAGTTCATTCCCTTCAAGCGGGCCAGCGAGCTGCTTGGTGTCATTGCTGGCCAGCCGGTGAGGGTAGGCATGGGTGGAGGCATAAGCCCGGCCACCGTGGAGGCGGCCGAAGAGCGAGCGGCCAGAGCGCTCCTTCCCCTGGGTGAGGACATCTTCGGCAAGCTCCAGCGCTCGCACGCCGTGCACTTCGACGAGACCGGCTGCTTCGTAGAGAAGAAGCTCGACTGGCTGCACACTGCGAGCACGAGATGGCTGACCCACTACACGGTGCACCCGAAGCGCGGGCACGAGGCCATGAACGCCATTGGCCTCCTGCCCAGCTTCCACGGTACAGCGGTCCACGACGGCTGGAAGGCGTACAACGCCGAGCACTTCCCCTGTCGCCACGCACTCTGTGGCGTGCACCTACTGAGGGAGCTCACCTTCGTGACCGAGGAGGCGAGCAAGAAGAGTGAAGCGAACAAGGAGCAGAGGGGAGAGAAGGGAGAGAAGGGAGAGAGGAAGCAGAAGTGGTGGTCGGCGAAATTCAAGCAACTGCTTCTCGGCATGAAGGACTCCACCGATCGTGCCAGAGAGAGGGGCCAGAGGCAACTCGAGCCTGAGGTGTTGCGCTACTACGAGCAGCGCTACCAAGCACTGCTCCAGGAAGGCGACCTCGCCGAGCCGCCGCCCGGGAAAGCTGGGCGCCGGGGCGGCCCTCGTGTACGCACGCCGGGCAGGAACCTCGTCGAGCGGCTCCGAGCTCAGAGGGATGCTGTGCTCTGCTTCCTCTACGATTTCAGCGTGCCCTTCGACAACTCCGAGGCCGAGCGGGATCTGCGCATGATGAAGGTCGACGGGAAGATCTCCGGCGGCTTCCGCACGAGGGAGGGAGCCAGGCACTTCGCTACGATCCGTGGCTACTTGAACACGGCTCGCAAGCAGGGGCACTCGGCGCTCGAGGCGCTACGCGATCTCTTCGCCGGCCACCCCTTCCAGCCCGCAATCGCCCTACCTGAATAGTTACCTCCAATGTTTAGCGGGCACGCCTACTGGCGTGCCCGCTAAACATTGGAGACCTGACCCCGTCGCAGCAGGGAGACCAGAGGGGCGGTTCTCCACATTCTTCCACCGTCTGAAGTTTACATAATATCTCTTATACGAAGTATGCGCGGCGCGCGTTGGAGCGCCAACACGCGGTTCAAATTACGACTGGACCGGTTCCCTCCGCTTGCCGGAGAGGTCCTCGAGAACGAGCGGCGATGATGGCAGTTCGTACGTGTTCGACGGTTCGGCACGCGCTGCCGCGATGACGGAACCGTCGGGAGCGATGCGCACGGCGCGGACGGCACGGCGTGCGGCGCGCCACGACGTGAGCTGGCCCAGCGTGGCCACGTATGGCTTCCGGGTCGCGATCGTCCGCGCCAGCCGCTCGTACGAGGCCGGCGCGCCGGGATAGCCGAGCGCTGGCGTGAGGTTCGGGTGCCAGAGGCCCACCCAGAGGCCTTCCAGAGACTGGCACGCGTCAGCGAGCGCCAGCGCATCGTCCACCCAGGCGCCGGGATCCTCTATGCCCCGGTACTTGCTCAGAGCGCGGTCCATCCAGACCAGCGGCGCCTCATCCAGCCCGGCCGGGCGCTGGTGCTCGGCGTCCCAGGAAGGCACCACATCCGCCACGCCCAGACGGAAGCCATTCCGGTCCGGGAAACCGTAGGTGGCATCGTAGCGGAAGCCAGCGGCAGACATGGCGCGCTGGGTGGCGCCCGGACGCATGCGCAGGAAGTGTTGCCGAACCCCGTCGGGCCGTTTCCCCGCTATCGTCCGGAGCCGCTTCCGCTGTGCGCTGAATTCTTCGGCCGACTCCATCGTCGCGAAGCTCCCGTGCAGCCCGATCTCGTGGCCACCGGCGGCGATATCGTGCAGTGCCGCACGCGCACGACGCGACTCCGGCCGGTAGGTGAGATCCCCCGCGGCCACTGTACGCCTCGTAGGCGTCCCGCAGAGCACGAACCAGGTCGAGTGTATCGAGAGCGACCGTTCGAGCCCCAGAAGCCAGCGTAGACCCGCCAGCACCGGGTCGCCGGGCGCTGCGCGAACGGCGGCCAGCGCAGCGTCCATGAGGTGCCGCGCTTCCCGCTTGCGCGCCAACTCGAGCCAGCGCGCACCGGCGAAGACGGGCCAGAGCGCCACCACGTCCAGGTCGTGCGTGAAGGCGGCGGCCCAGCGGCGGCCCTCAGGCCACGGCTCTACCAGCCGAACCGCCCGGCGCCCCGCCGCCCGCAACACCGCCTCGCGCAACGAGTTCGCACCCAGAGAAACCACCGGCTCGCGCTCGAGGCCAGCCGCCGCGAGTGCGTTCTCCGCGGACGGCACCCGGTCGTGCGGATCGCGTGCCTCGCTTCTCTGCTCGGCAGCTGCGCCGGCGATCTCGGTGACCATGGCGAGCGCGGTGCGCGGCACGCGCACCACTCCATCGCCCGGCTCCATTCCCCAGCCGCCGGCCGCGAGCGAACGGAGATCCGGCGTACGCTCACCTCCATCCACCACCTCGACCGCAACTACATCGGCCGCCGCATCTTCCATGGGGACCAGCCGCGACAGATCCACGAGCAGCTCGAGCCCGAACCGCTCCGCAGCGGTGAGCGCGACCACCGGTGCCGGCCAGCGGATCATTTCAGTGCCACGACGAGTCGGGCGAGAGCTGCCGGACCGGCTTCGCGGGCTGCCCTGCAACGATGGTGAGCGGCGGTACGTCGGCGGTCACCACGCTCCCCGCCCCAACCACCGCTCCGCGCCCTATGGTCACACCCGGCAGAATCACGGAGCACGCGCCGATCCAGGCGTCGTCCTCGATCGTGATGTCGCCGCGCGCCGTGGGCGCGAAGGGGCGGATCCGCGACGCGTTGGGATGCGACGACAGCACCAGCATCACGCGTGGCGCCATGCTCACGCGATCGCCGATCGTCAGTCGTTCCGGACCAGCCAGTTCCTCGACGATGATCAGCCCGTCGGCGATGTAGACGTCGCGTCCCACGCGGAAGCCGCACGCTCGGAGCAGCCGGAGCCGCCATCCCGGAAAGAATGCGTCTCGCGCCCAGCGCTTGAAGACCTTCTTGCGTGCCCGAGTGATGAGGCTCATGGCTCGTTCCTGGATTCGAGACTCACGACGTCATCCCAGGTAGCGGTAAAGTGCGGACCCCATGCGTGCGACAGGACCCGGGAGTGCTGCCCATACCCGCGCGGCCGCGCCGAGTGCACCCTGATCGCGGCGCGCCACGTTAAGTCCGCCGGCACCGGGCCAGTAGTCGTAGGCCAACGGTACCGGCTCCCCGCCCCAGCGCCGCTTGAACTCCACCAGACCCTCCTGCTCAGGTGCCGCTCGCCCAAAATCGAAGACGACCCCGGCGCCAAGAGCGTCGCGGATCGCCCTCCAGAGGAGCGCGTGGTTGGGACGGTACTCGAGCAGCTCGTCGCGCGATGCGCCGAAGGCGTAGATCCAGTCGCGCGGTCCCTTCCAGACCACGATCGCCGCGGCAACGCCGCGCTCCGGTACCTCCGCGATATACAACTCCGCGAGCCCTGCCTGCTGAAGCGCCTTGCAAAGGACGAGAAAGAAGCCGCGCGGCGGCGCGGGTACGCCGTGCCGATGCGAGGTGCGCTCCTGCAGCAGCGCCATCTCGAGCCAGTCCTCGGGCGACCTCCCCACTCGCACCTCCACTCCCGATTTCTCCGCCTTGCGAATTCCGCGCTGCGTGCTGCTCTTGTGAAGGCGCTTGAAGACGTCGCTCTCGGACCCGGAAGTGTCCAGCCGGTACGCATGATAATGTACGTTGCGAACGAAGCCGGTAGCAGCATCCCATGAGGGATTCGACTGCTTGATCTCCACGCGCTTCGCCCCCGTTTCGCCCGCGACGCGCGTGGCCTCCTGCACGAGCGCACGAGCCGCATCTGGCGAGCGAGCGATGGGACCCGCCGCGTAGCTGAACGGGAGACTGACCAGCCTCGCGGGGCCGAGCAGCCCCGGGACCCGAAGGAGCGGAAGCCCGGCCATGAGCTCGCCCGCCTCGGTGGCAGCGAGAAAGATCGGCTCGAAGCGGAAGGAGCGCGCGAGTCCCATCACCCAGCGATGGTCGTGATAGAACGTGCCGAGATCGCGGGCGAGGTGCTCCCACCCCGCCGGCGGCTCACGATGCGCGACGATCTCCAACACGCACCCTTTCGTAGAGATCGATGAAGCGCGCCGCTGCGCTTATGGCAGCATGGCGCTCACGCGCACGCTCGGCGCCGCGGCTGACGAGTCGCGCCCGGAGCTCGGGGTCCGAGAGAAGCCGACCTATCTTCTGCGCCAGTTCGGCGGCATCGCCATCGTGCGCGATGAGCCCCGTCACTCCGTCCACAACCACCTCTGGAATCCCGCCCGCCTGCGTCCCCACCACCGCAGCTCCGGCGAGAAGCGCCTCGACCAGCGTCAGGCCGAGGCCCTCGGCGTTTCCGCGCGTGGGAAGCACAGTGATCGTGCTGCGCCCGTACTCGGCCGGCATGTCGCTCTGCGGAACGAAGGGCGAAAACGTCACCGCGGCGGCCAGGCCGCCATACCGTGCACGCGCCTCGAGAGCGCCGCGCTCCGGCCCCTCCCCCAAGATTCGAAGCTCGCACTCGACTCCTCGTTCGCGCAAACGCGCCACCGCATCGATGAGCACGTCCACTCCCTTGCTCGCCACCAGGTTCCCCGCGTAGAGGATACGCGGCGGCGTGGCTTTCGATTCGGCACGTCCGCTCTCGAAGTGCTTCACGTCGAGCGGCATGGGGAGGACTTCCACCGGCGTGCGCAGATCCGGGAGAAAGCGCTGGATGTCGGAGGCCAGAAAGCGCGAGACCGTGGTGACTTCGGACGCACGCTCCAGCACCCACCGCGCCACCGTGCGCGCTGGCGGCGCGCTCTCGAGAAGCCGCACGTCGCTTCCGTGTGAGGTCACCACGAACGGCGTGCGAAGCGTGGCGGCCACCACGCCAGACGGGGCCCACCAGTGGGCGTGCACAACGTCGGGCCTGAATTCCCGCACCTCCCGTCGCGCCGCGCGCTGGAAGCGCCAGAGATACGGCGGAAGTCCGAGCGCGACGAGCGGTTTCGAGAAAGCGTCGCGATGCAGCGATCCGGTGTAGCCAACGCGCTCGAGCCGCGCGGGCGCGTAGCGGAAGCGTGTCACTGCCACTCCCCCGTCCACTTCGCGCGCCGCGGTGCCCGGCACGTGCGGCGTGACGACTCTCGTCTCGTACCCGGCTGCCTGCGTGGCGCGTGCGAGGCGAGCGACGAAGGCGCCGGCCGGATCACCGGGAAAGCGCGGGTAGTTGTGTGTGAGGACGAGCACGCGCATCGGCTGGAAAGGTGATGGGCGTCGCTCGGGCCGGCCAGCGCGCGGTGCCGACCGCCGGTGCGCGAACGAAGGGCGGAGTCAGCTCTGCTTGACCGCCTTGGCCTCGATCTCACCCAGCCGGACTCTCGCTTCCGGCGCAAGGGCACTGGCAGGATCCGTCGCGAGCTTGCCCCAGAGCTCCTTCGCTTCGTCCAGCTTGCCGCCCTCGGTGAGGGCGCGCGCGGCGCTCGCCAGGTATTGGTCGCGGTCGATCTGGTAAGGCGTGACTTCGGCCGCCTGGCGGTAGGCCTTCGCCGCGTCCTCGAGCTTCTTCTGCTCCTCGTAACCGGCGCCGATCAGATTGTAGGCGTTGGCCTGAAGACCCTTGTCATCTGCGTCGGTGAGCGGCTGGAGCACCGAGATCCCGTCGGCGAACTGGCCGCGGTCGTAGCGGACCTGGGCGAGGATGAGACGGGCCTGCTTCCCCGAACGGGTGGCACTATAGCGATCGACGACCTTCTCGAGGTTGCTCTGCGCGAGCGCGAGGTTGCCGGCGGCAACTGCGAGCTCGGCCTGCTGAAGCGCCGTGGCGGCGTTTCGGGCGCGCGCCTCGTGCGACTTGGTATAGAACCAGAAGCCGCCGGCTATCACGATGATCGCGACGGCGACGATCGTGAGGAGGCGCGAGTGCGATTCAGCCCAGGCGAGGAGGTTCTGAGCGCGCTCGTCCATGTCGGGTCGCGCGGCTGCGCCGGTACGGGTCATCGGTTGGTTCGCGTTGGTGTCTTAAGAAGAGGTGGCCGATCGAAGCGAGCGGCCAGTGGCATGCGCCCCTGGGGTGACTCGAACACCCGACCAACGGTTTAGGAAACCGCTGCTCTATCCACCTGAGCTACAGGGGCAGATGGCCGGGCGGCAACCCCGCCCGGCGAACGATCGCGCGGGTGGGAGAGAAAGCCCGAATGCACAAGCCTCGAATAATAAGCGTAGCGGCGCGAGCGCGCGAGTCTCCGGAGTGCGCTGTAGCAGCTCGAAGGGGGACGGACCCGATCGATTCATGTTGCCATCGATCGGGTCCGCTCCCCTTCGAGCTATGCCTCCGCTTCGGTTGCTCGGTTGGTTGCTAGAAGTTCGGATTCCCCTGCTTCTCGTTGTCGGGAAGCAGCAGGCATAGTTGGGCGCCGGACGGTCCGTATTGCCCGCCATTCCTGTACGCGGCGCCCTGCGGCGGATCCAGCTGGATGTCGTTCCGGATGACGTCGTAGAGGCGCTGCCCTTCCAGGAAGAGCGCACGACTGCGCTCGTCGATCACGGCCGAGAGCACCGACGCCTGGTCCGTAGCTCCCGAATAGTCCGGGAGTCCAGCCGCGGCGTGCAACGCATCTATGATCCCGATCGCGCCGTCCGTGTCGTTGGCGCGCGCATCCGCCTCGGCAATTATGAGCTGCGCCTCCACGCCTCGAGCGATGGGGAGCGGCGCCGCACCGTCCGTGTACTTGCGCTGTACCCACTGCACGAGCCCATTGCTGAGCGGAGGCGCGTTGAGCTGCACGGCTGGCACACGCGGATCGAGCGTGCCACCGGGCGTTGCGGGGTAGCGCATGTTCTGATAGCGCGGCCCGACGGAGGACGCCACCGAGGTCAGATTGCTCTCGTCCCACACTCGATTGGTGCGCGTATCGTTTATGGTGGACTGATCGGCGCTGACCTCGAAGCTCGGTGGCACCAACGCGGCATCGGCGGCCGCATCGGCATACTTCCCGAGATCGAGCCGGGTCCTCGCGCGTCCCACGTACGCCATGTTGAGCGTCGCCTGGTCGCCGCCGGCCTGAGCGAGCGCAATGGCCTGAGTGAACATCGAATCGGCGGAAGCGAACATCTCCGCCGGCGTCAACTCGGTCCCGAACGTGATCGATCCGTCAGGATTCAGCGTCGAGATCACCGAGCTGCAGAACATCTCACCCAGCATCACTCGCGCGTATCCGGCATACGCCGACATGACCGCGACCAGCGAGTCGCGGTTCACACCAGCCGGCATGTCCGCGTCGGTCGCGCTCTGCAGAATGCGGATGACGTTGTCGGCCGACTCGCGTGCCTGGTTGATCGGGACGTACGTGCCCCCCGACGTGCAGCCGTTTGCCGCGTAGCGCTCGCCGCCGTCTCCCGGAACTGCACGGCGGTCGACGATCCAGCGCGCCGCGGTCTGGGTGGCATCCTCGAGCTCGTCCGTGAGCATTCCACCGACTACGATGAACGACCCGAGCGCGCAATCGAAGTCGGCCTTGGCGCCGTTCGCGAGCAGAACGACGTTGGCCGTCGTTTCCAGCGGCTTTGCGGGAATCCGGCTCGGCGAAGAGACGTCGAGCAAGCTGTCACATGCCATGAGTGCGACGAGCACCACCGCGGCCCCGAGGAGGGTGGCTCCCCGTCGCGAGCGATGCGCCGCACCTGGCTGAATCTGGAATGGCATATCGTTTCGTCTGGATAGAGTGGTGGTCTAGAAGGTGATGTTGATCGTGGCGACGAAGGACGAGAGGATCGGAAGAGCCGTCTGCTCCCACGCGCTTCCCGAGCCGCGAGACCCGCTACCGAGGAACTGCGCCTCGGGCTCGAGCCCGGTGTAATTCGTCCAGGTGTGCAGATTCCGGCCGGCTACCGTGATCGAGGCCGACGACGCGTGCAGTCTAGCGGCGAGCGCCTCGGGCAGCGTGTACGACGCCGAAACCTCGCGGAGCTTGGCGAAGCTCGAGTTCTTGATCAGGAAGCCGGGATAGCCCTCCTGGGCCGACGCCACCTTGACTGGATCCCCATGCGTGGGATCCACGAGGTCCTTGCATAGACCGCCGATTTCGAAGTAGCAGACGATGCGCTCGTTGCCGTCGAGCTTCTGCTGGTTGAGCTGGAAATCGACAAGCGCGTAGAGCCGGAGCTTGCCCCACAGAGTGAAGGTGTTCGTGAAGGCGCCTTCCGTGCTGGGTATGCTGTTGCCCAGATAGAGGCTGGGAGCGTCCGCGCAGTCCACCGTGCCGCCGCTGCCATTGTCGCACATGATGTTGGTGGCGCTGCCGTCCGGGTTGATCGTGGCGCCCACCACCTTGCGCTCGAACCACGCGCCCACGGGATATCCCGCCTGATCCCGCTGATAGGAGCCCGGCGTGATGAAGGGCACCCCCGGGATTCCGAGCTTGTCGATGTTGTTCTTGTTGTACGAGATGCTGAAGCTCGCATCCCACGTTAGCCCATCGTTGAGAACGGGCGTACCACGAACCACCGCCTCCACACCCTTGTTGCTCACCTGGCCCGCGTTGATGAACTGATCGAGCGCGAATCCCACGGAAGGCGCCACCTGTCGATCCAGGATGGCGTTCGTGGTCCTCTTGTCGTAATAGGTGAATTCCACCCCGGCGCGATCGCCGAACAGGCTGGCCTCGAAGCCGGTCTCGAACTCCTTGCCACGTTCGGGGCCGAGGTTGGAATTTCCGAGTGACAGCGGCGTGACCGCAGGCAGATCGCCGGGGCCCACCGCGGGAGAGTACGTCCGCAGCGCGTCGAACTGATTGGGCTGCTGGCCAGTCTCGCCGTATGCCGCGCGGAAGCGGAAAGAACTGACGAAGGGGATGTTCCAGAACGGCTCGTCACTCAACACCCAGGAGATGCTCGCCTTGGGATAGTACGCGCGGCCGAAGTTCACACCGAACGCGCTGTTCTTGTCCGACCGGAGCGCGAGCGTCAGGTATCGCCGGTCCTTCCAGGAGATCTGCTCCTGCACGTAATAGCCGAGCGTGCGGTTCTCCACCACGTCCTGACCCTGCGTGAGCCCCTGCGTGAGCGAGCCGATGGACTGCAGACCTTGCGCCGCGAACACGCTCCCTCCGGCAGAGACGTACTCGTAGCGCTTGGTGTAATACTGCGCGCCGACTGAGGTAGCGAAGTTCAGTTCGGGCGTCGCATCGAACTTGGCCGTGGCCGAGTAGTCGAAGGTGCGGAAGGCGTCGGTGTTGTTGGTCTGGTAGCGATAGCCCAGCGCATCGGAGCCCACCGCGGTCACGAGAGAGTCCACGCGGTTCGCGCCTTCCACGTCCATGGAGTTCACCTGGTCCGCACCTATGGTGAAGCGGTGCGAGAACCACGACCACGGGTCGTGCGTCAGCTGGACGCTTCCGGTGAAGCGGCTGATGTCCTGGAACATGTCGTAGACCTGATCGTACTGGTACGGGAAGTTGCTGCCGAAGCCCAGCATGTCAGGATCGGAGACCGTGGACGGGTCCATCAGATAGGCGGTCCACATGCGGCCGCCGTAGCCGGCTTCTGGCGACACGTGCGTGCGCCCGGTGAGATAGCTGAGATGCGTGGCGACCTTGAACTTGTCGCTGGGCGTCGCGGTGACATTGGCCCGCCCGCTCGTGCGATTCAGCCAGTTCGATGGCTCCACACCGTCATTCCGCTCTCGTACACCGGCGAAGTAGTACTGCATCTTGTCGCTGCCGCCGGAGATGCCAAGGTGGTACTTCTGGTGCCACCCGTTGTTGAAGATGTCGTCCCCGGTCTTCCCCCTGTACGCCGAATTCAGCTGCGCGTAATTGATGGACTCGATGTTGCCGTCGACGATGTTGTAGTTCGTAGGGAATCTCCCCTGCGGGTCCATGAAGAAGTTCATTCCCTGCAGCACGGTGAAGCTGTACTGCGTGGGGCCGGACTGCCCCTGCTTCGTGAGGATCTGCAGCACGCCATTGGACGCCTCGGTTCCATAGAGCGTCGCGGCCGACGGACCCTTGATGATCTCGACGCGCTCGATGTCCTCGGGATCGATATCGTTCCAGCGGGAAATCGTCTGCGCGCCGAAGGCCTGGTTCGCGGGGCCCGTGGCCTGATCGTTGTCCATACGCACGCCATCGGCGTACATGAGCGGGACCTGGCCGAGGCCCAGGCTCGACGTACCACGCACGCGGATCTTGGCACCCGAACCGATCTCGCCGGTTCCCGGCATGATTGTCACGTTCGGTGCTCGCCCGGCGATTAGCTGCTGGAAGCTCTGGATTGGCGCGATCTTGGTGATCGCGGAGGCATCCACGGTGGTCACCGCGTTTCCGATCTCCCGTTTGGTTGCGCCGCCGGGCACGCCGGTCACCACGATTTCGCCCAGGCTCATCGACCTGGCATTCAGGACGAGCATCACGGCGGTGTCGCCGACCGTCACACTGCGAGTCAGCGACTCGTATCCGATGCGGCGGGCGTTCAGCTGGACGGTCGTCCCGGGGACGGCGGTAATGCGAAAGTGCCCTCGCGCATCGCTCACATCCCCGAGGTTCGTGTTGGGGACGGTGATCTGTGCGCCGACCACGGGCTCACGCGTGTCGGCATCCGTCACGGTGCCGGCCACGACTCCCTGTGCGGCGCTGGCCGACGCGAGGAGGACGTTCGCGGCGATCGCAGTGAAGAGGGTGCGTAGCAGCATTCGGGGCCTGCCGCGCGTCCGGACGCGAAACGCGGATGTCCGGTGCGGTGAGCGAACGGTCAATGACATGACAATCCTCCTGATGGTCTGAAGGAAACAGGACCACGGAGTCGAGCGCCAAGGAGCTTCGGATACTGCTCAGGAGCGCAACGCGGCGAGCGCAGCCGGGAAAGGCTGCCGTTGCTGGTGGTACGTGGGCTTCGAGCGCTTCCTGGCAAGTCGGAGTGGATGGCGGCGACCTCGTGCGAAGGTTCGATCGCGGCACTCACAAGCGATTTGTGTCACGGTCGCGGCGCTAAAGTACGCGCTGCAACGCGTCACGCAATGGGCAGCCTCCTCCGCGACGCGCCCGCGTTCGCCCTCTTGGAATTCGGTTCTCAGCGAGAATCCTCTCAGGCAGACGGAGCCTTGGTAGTCCAGCTTCCGCCGATCACTCCGCGCCCCCCTCGGCGGGACGCCGGCCGCCGAGCAGCGGGCACGACGCCAGTGAGGCGCCAGTAATCAGAACAGCGACAGCAAATTGTAAATCACTATGCTGCAGGGATTTATACGACATCTGACAATCTACATGAGCATATCATGGTAAGCTGTGTTGGAGGTGACTGTGGCGGCAAGGTGCGCGGGTTCATTTTGACATAACTGGCGCGGAGGGCCCGACACATTCCCCGCTCACACTTCCATCCACGACCCGCTGCACCGCCAACCTCGCCCCTGCCGCCGCTCCCGCCCTCCCTACTCCTCGCCTGCTTAACCTGCTTACAGTCAGTATGTCACCAGAGTCCGCACCCGACGACCCTCCAGTCGCCTGTCGCCACCCAGGAACGAGAGCGCCATCAGAAGGCTGCAACCAATGACAACCGCGCCCAGTCGCTCGATCACCTCGCATGCCGCTGCCGCTGTCCCGCCCGTCGCGAGGACGTCGTCCACGAGCAGTACGCGGTGCCCTGCACCGAGCGCGTCACGGTGGACCTCCAGCGCGTCGATCCCGTATTCCAGCGCGTAGTCGACCCGCTCGACCAGAGCGGGCAGCTTCCCGGGCTTCCGAATGGGGACGAACGCCGCGCTCATTTCCAGAGCGACCGGCGCGCCGAGGATAAAGCCGCGGCTTTCGATCCCCGCTACGTGCGTAACCCCCTCTGCCGCGAAAGGCTCGGCCATCGCTCGCACGGTTCGGCCGAAAAGCCCCGCATCCAGCAGTACGGGTGTGATATCCTTGAAGACGATACCGGGCTTGGGGAAGTCGGGGATGTCGCGGACTACCCGGCGGAGCTCCGCCTCCAACTCGCGTTCGGACGACGACGCCTCGGCTGCGGTGATCCGCATCGTCATCCTCGCCTCACGATCTCGAATGGGTTCGGGAGCCGCTCACCCGCCGCCTCCGCGCCGCGCCGGACCTCCGACACGGAAGCCCCTTCGGGCCCTCGCGATAGTTCCGCCACGAACCCGTTCACCGCCGCCTCGCTACCCTCCACGAGCACCTCCACGCTTCCGTCGGCGTCGTTCCGGACCCAACCCGCCAGACCGAGCCTGCGAGCAGCCCGCAGGGTGAACCACCTGAAGCCCACCCCCTGCACCGTCCCCATCACACGCAGTCGATAACGGGCCATCTCCCTCTAGCGTCGCGGACCCCGTAGCAGCGCCGCCAGAGCGGCGGCGAGAGCGCTCTCGTCGCTCGCGCCCACGGCCTCGGACGGCAGCTCCACCTCGCCCGCCCGAATTCGCGCAGCAACGCGCGCAAGAGCGTCCGCAATAGCCGCGCCCGCGTCGCCGCCACTCGCAGCGGCGGCACGGCCCGCGGCCTCCGCGGCAGCGAGCTCCGCGGCGTAGTCGGATGCGTCAGCTGATGCCTCGATCTCCGCGGGAGGAGTGTTTGTCTCGCCGCTGCCGTAGAAGCGAGCACGCGCGCTCAGGTCGGCCTCGTCGCGCTCATGTGTGTCACCTGCGCCCACCCACGCCGAGGAGCTGTCGCGCAGTTCGTTCGCCATGGCGGAGAGCGCATCCTCCTCGCTCGACACCCCGGCTCCATCGGCGTTCGCCGTGTACGATGCATCGTCTGCCGGCGTTCCCCCCTCATCCCCGTCGCTCCAGGCGAGAGCTGCGCTCATCTCGTCCACGCCGGCCTCGGGCGCCTCCGCCGCGGACGCAGCGATCCCGCTCGAAGGCCAGCCGATACTGCCGAACGCGGGCTCCGGCAATTCGGCTCCTGCCCAGGGGTCGGGCTCCGTGGACGGTGCTTCGAACTCTGCAACCGGTGCTTCGTCGCTTCCGGCGATCACCACTTCGCCGGCGACTTCGACAGCTTCGTCGGACAGGGAGCCATCGACGTCGTCTGCGAGATAGCTCTCGATGCTCTCGAGCGCATCGTGCGGAGCAACCTCGGCGATGGCACTGTCTTCGAGTCCCGTACCACCGGAAGCGACGGAATCCAGCGAATCCAATTCCACGTCGAGCCTCTCGAGCTCCGACGGCGCAAGCGATATCGGCTCCGTCTCGAGCGACTCCACCACGAAGCGATCCACCTCCTCGTCGAACGCCATCGGATCGAAGCGCGAGAGCTCGTCCGAGATCGCTTCCTCGAACTGGAGTGAAGGCGGCTTGATCTCCGGCGCTTCCATGTTCGGAGCTTCGACGTCCACAGCTTCCGCCTGCGCGGCTTCCGCGCGCATGTCCTCCGCCATCACCTCCGGCGCGAACATCTCCGCGGCGGTAACCTCCGGGGCCGCCGGTGGCGGCACCACGGGCGGCACCACGGGCGCCGTCGCAACCGGCGTCGCAACCGGCGTCGCAACCGGCGTCGCGGGCGGCGTCCCCGACGGCGTATTCGGCTCCTGTGGGGCCGCTGGCGTCCGACGCTGCCGCGCTACCTCCGGAGGGGTGAAAAGCCGCGAGACGCGGCGCCAGGAGCCACTGGGGGGCGTTGGCGCGCTCTCGCCGCGGCCGTTCCGGGGGGCGAAGAAGGGGGGAAATACGCCGCGCTGCTGCCGCTTCCGGGCGTCGTCGGGCTGGTCGGGCATCGACTCTCCAGTGCACCCGCTACGTCGCGGGA
>DASSOX010000296.1:0-2339 GCA_035700125.1 Gemmatimonadaceae bacterium | reverse complement strand
ATCGAGATCGGTGTAGACGTTGGCCTTGTTCTTGGCGGCCATGATCCGGTCGCGATAGCCGCGCTCGAAGTACGGCACGAGCGTCGTGTCCTGCTGCACCATCGCGTAGCCGTGCAGCCAGAGGTCGACCTGGTAACGCGTCTTGATCGGCCAGTTCTCCTCCGGGCGCGGCGGCTGCTGCTGTGCTCCGCCGCGCTGCGCTGGCTGACCTCCCTGGCCGCCGCCGGTGGCGCACGCCGCGAGGAGGACAGTCAGCGCCGCTGCGTAGAACGTGCGGGAAGAGGTGCCCCGATTCGTGCAACTGGCGGTGCGTGGAGCTCTCATGAGAGCGCCTCCACGATGAGCGCGATTCCCTGACCGCCGCCGATGCATGCCGAGCCGAGGCCGTAGCGCTTCCCACTCGCTCGCAGCGCGTGGATGAGGTGCGCCGTGATCCGTGCACCCGATGCAGCCAACGGGTGGCTCATCGCGATGGCGCCGCCGTGCACGTTGAACTTCTCGCGGGGGATCTTCAGCTCCCGCTCGACGGCGCAGACCTGCGGCGCGAAGGCCTCGTTCACCTCTATGAGGTCCATGTCGTCGAGCGTGAGCCCCGCCTTCCTCAGCGCGATCTTCGATGCGGGGACCGGACCGATCCCCATGATAGTGGGATCCACTCCAGCCACACCCCACGACACGAGCCGCGCCAACGGCTTCACTCCTTTCTTTTTGGCGTACTCCTCGCTCGCCACCACCATTGCGCCGGCGCCGTCGCCGATTCCGGATGCGTTCCCCGCGGTGACCACTCCATCCTTCTTGAAGACGGGGCGCAGCTTGGAGAGCGCCTCGAGCGTGGTGTTGGGCCTCATGTGCTCGTCGCGCTTGAAGTCCTCGATCTCGCGCGTCTTCGGGTTCTTCACCGGCACGGGGACTATCTCCGCCTCGAAGACGCCCGCATCCCACGCCGCCTTCGCTGTCTGCTGCGAGCGGAGTGCGTACTCGTCCACGCAGCCGCGATCGAGCTGGTACTGTTCCGCCAGCTTTTCCGCCGTCTCCGCCATCGCGAGTCCGGCGACGGGATCCTTGAGCCCCTCCCAGAGCGAGTCCTCGAGCGGAGGCATCACGCCGAGCGGGAGCCCCCAGCGCAGGCCACGCGCGATGTGCGGTGCCTGCGACATCGACTCGCCTCCACCTACCAGACAGACTTCCGCTTCGCCCAGGAGGATCTCCTCCGCGCCGTTCACCACCGCCTGGAAGCCGGAGCCGCAGAGCCGGTTCACCGTGAGCGCGGGGACTTCCTGTGGACACCCGGCCTTCAGCGCCACGTGACGCGCGAAGTAGATCGTGTCCGACGTGGTCTGCATCACGTTGCCGAAGATCGAGTGCTGGATCTCCCCCGGATCTATGCCGGCCCGCTCCATGGCCGCCTTCGCCGCGTGAACGGTCAGGTCGATCGCGCTGAGATCCCTGAACGCTCCGCCGAAGGTACCGAACGGAGTGCGAACACCCGAAAGAAAGACGATATCGCGAGAGGCGCCCTGGGTCTTCACTAGACCATCCTCTTGGTTGTAGGTGATACCGAAAGATGGGTCTCAGGGCGGCTGCTCGCGAGTGCCGCGCGGCCGCCCGGCGCCGCTGGAGCGCCCGCCGCCCGCGAGGATCAGGCGCGGCGCACGCGCTCCGCGATCCATTCCCCTACCGCCCTCGTTCCCATCCGCCCGCCCACATCGGGGGTGCCGATTCCTTCGGCAATTGCCGCGCGCACGGCGTTCTCCACCGTGGAAGATGCCTCGGCAAAGTCCAGATCCGCGAGCATCATGGCCACCGTGAGGATCGCCGCCATCGGATTCGCCACATCCTTCCCCGCGAGCGGCGGCGCACTCCCGTGCACGGGCTCGTACATCGTCACCACACCGGGATTCCGATTGGCGCTCGGTGCGAGTCCCAGCCCGCCCACCAGCACCGAAGCGAGGTCGGAGAGGATGTCGCCGAAGAGATTGCCGGTCACGATCACCTGGAAGGACTCCGGCGTACGCACGAGGTCCATGGCCATCGCGTCGATGTAGCGCGTGCCGCGCTCGATGCCGGCGTACTCGCGCCCGACATCGTCGAACACGGTGCGCCAGAGGTGGTGCGCCGCGATCGCGTTGGCCTTGTCGGCCATCGTCACCGAAGTCTTCCCGTGCGAGGCCGCCCACTCGAAGGCGTAGCGGATGATCCGCTCCACGCCCTTGCGGGTGTTGAGCTCCTCGGCGATGGCGATCTCGTCGGGCGTTCCCTCCTTGAACCGGCCGCCCACCGAGACGTAGAGCCCCTCGGTGTTCTCCCTGAAGATCATGAGATCGAGGTCCGCCGGCTCC
>DASSOX010000295.1:0-13294 GCA_035700125.1 Gemmatimonadaceae bacterium | reverse complement strand
GGGTCCCCGCTTGCGCGGGGATGACGTTTGTGTGGAATGCAGTTCCTGCTTTCTGCTTTCTGCTTTCTGCTTCCTGCCTTCTGCTTTCTGCCTTCTGGTTTCTAGATTCTCACGAACGCCCCCACCCTCACCGTCGTCCTCCCCACCTTCGGAACCTCCATGCGGCGGAGCTCGAGGTAGGCTGACCAGGTGCGGTCGGAGGTGAGGTCGATGGAGGTGCCGCCGAAGAACTGGGCGCCGAACCTGGTGCCGCTGTAGCGATCGCGGAGAGTGCCGTCGCCGGCGATGGAGTTGCCGAGGAAGTGGACGCCCACGCCTGCGCCCACGAAGGGCTCGAGGCGGCGCCAGCGGAAGAGGGCGAGGCGAAGGTCTGTGGTGAGACTGAAGTCGTGGAAGGAGCTCTCGAGCTCCGAGCCGATGCTGCCGGGGCGATCGGCCTCGGCGTGTAGATAATTGGCGCCCACCACGAGGTGAGCGGCCGGAGTGAACACCGAACCGATGTCCAGCTCCGCGCCGAGGTCCCAGCCGCCGTGCGCATTGTCGACCCAGGTGTAGCTCAGGTAGGAACCGACCCTGTCGATTCCGAGATGCGCCTTCTCACCATTGTCGGCACTGGACTGTGACCACGACGCCGGCGCGGCCAGCAGCATCGCCGCCGCGACAGCCCATGTTGCCTTCACTCGATCATGTCCTCCCGTTCAAGCAGCAGTCGCACTGCTGGCAGCGCCACGCGGCGTCCAGCTGAGCTCCGAAATACTCGAGTATGTAACGCGTCCTGCAACGCAACGTCTGGCAGTATTCCACTATCGCATCCAGCTTCCGGCGATCGCGCTCGCGGCGCTCCTCGTACGAATGCAGGTCATCGCCGAGATTCACACTCGTGAGGTTGTCCTTCAGCCGCTCCCAGCTCCCGCCACGATGCTCGCGCACCAGGCCGTGTCGCTTGAGGAGGATGAGCGTGATGCGCGTCTTTCGCAACGACACATCGGAGCGCTCGGCGAGCTCGGTCGCCGGCACTCTCGTGTTCCTGGGGTACCGCTCGAGCACGAGCGCTACGCGCGCCGCCTCCTGTACCTCCGGATATTTGCCGCCAAGAAAGTAGCTCTGAATGCGGCGATCCTCCACACGGTACAACACGGTGCAAAGGGCCGGAAGCCCATCGCGTCCCGCTCTTCCGGCCTCCTGGTAGTACGCCTCCACCGAGCCTGGAAAGTTGTAGTGGGCCACGAAGCGGATGTCCGCCTTGTCGATGCCGAGTCCAAAGGCATTGGTAGCCACCATCGCCTTCAACTCGCCGGCCATGAAGGCATCCTGCGATTCCTTCCGCTGCGCCGCCGGCATCTTGCCGTGGTAGAGCGCAACGGGGAAGTCGTCGCGTAGCCGCTCGTACAGCCGCTCGGCCTCCTTCACGGTGGCCGTGTAGATGATGCCGCTCCCTTCGCTCTCCGTGAGAAGCCGCTTCACCTCGGCGTCCTTCGCCTCCGCGTTGACGGTACGGCGAACTTCGAAGCTGAGATTGGGTCGCTCGAAGCCCGTGATCGTGATGCGCGGATCGCGCATACCTAGCTGTCTGATGATATCCGCGCGCACCTCTTCGGTGGCCGTCGCCGTGAGCGCCATTATCGGCGGCCGGCCGAGGCGCTTCGCCACGGACCCGAGCAGCAGGTAGTCGGGACGGAAGTCGTGTCCCCACTGGCTGACGCAGTGCGCCTCGTCCACCACGAAGAGCGAGACGGAGCGTGTGAGCAGGAGCTCGAAGAACTCCCGATCCTTGAAGCGCTCGGGGGTGAGATAGAGGATCTCGCCCTTCCCCTCGCCCACCCGCTCCTGCATGCAGCGCGTTTCGGCGCTGGTGAGGTGCGAGTGCATCGCCAGCGCCTCCACTCCCTGCGCGCTCAGCTTGTCCTGTTGATCCTTCATCAGCGCGATGAGCGGGGTCACGACGACCGTGAGCCCCGGAAGCATCAGCGCCGGAAGTTGATAGATCAGCGACTTGCCGCTGCCCGTCGGCATGACGATGAGCGTGTCCTCGCCGCCGAGGAGCGCGTGCATCGATTCCCACTGGCCTTCCTGAAAGTCCTCGTGACCGAAACGATCGTTGAGGACCGCCATGGCCTGTGCCCTGGTGTCATCACTTCTATCCCGCATATGCAGTGCAGTATAGGCACGAAATATTCCATGCCTGGGTGCAAGCGTGCGGGAGCGTCTACGTCCCCTCGCGCAGCGCGACGAGCTGGCGAGCGGCGGCGATGCCCAGGTAGGCGCCGATCAGTGATACTGCCACACTCAGAGCTATATATGCCGCCGCTCGCCCCATCTCGCCGTCTTCGACGAGCGTCATGGTTTCATACGTGAACGTGGAGAACGTGGTGTACCCGCCGCAGAAGCCGGTGGTCAGCAGGCCTCGCACTTCCGGTGTGATGGCGGTCGTCGAGAGCGCATAGCGGAGCAGGAAGCCGAGCAGGATGGAACCGGAGATGTTGACCACGAGGGTGCCGATCGGGAATGCGGCCCCCGCCTTCTGCTGGAGGAACGTGCTGAGGAGGAATCGCGCCACACCTCCCAGAGCACTCCCGAGAGCGACGAACCAGATCATAGATGGTGAAGGTGGTGCGGGGCGTGAATGCTGACCACAAAAAATCTCCCACGTGAGAGAGCCACGCAGGAGTCATCAGCCACCCACCGGTGGCGGTTCACGGCGAACTCCATCGCCGAATCATGTCGTGGCTGTATTCTACGGACGCCCTTTGTCCGGGTCAACGGCCGGCCCACCCTCGGAATCATGCCGTCGCCAGCTCCCAGTGATATCGATTGGCCAGCCATCGTCTCGCCGTTCCGCCGGAACGTCCGGTCGGTACATGATGACCTTCGCGCGCTCGAGCGTGATGAGTCCGCCCCCGATCATCTGGTCGAGCTCAGGGAGGATTACCTCGATCTTCTCTTCGGTATCAATGCACTCGACAATCACCGGGAGATCCAGCGAGAGTGTCTCGATCCGGTCCGTGCGAATCTTCGAGTTCGAACCGAAGCCCATGATGGCGCGTAGCACGGTGGCGCCCGCGTAGTGCCGCTCGCGAAGCAGCTCTACGATCGCCTGGTACAGGGGGCGCCCACGGTACTTGTCGCGCTCCCCGATGTGGATGCGCATGAGCACCCTTTCGCCCTTGAACCCTTGCATGGATGCCTCCCTGGCCGGTGGCGGCAATGATCACGGACTCGAGGCGAGAGCAGGTGATTCGCTCGACGGTAAGGTAGCAGGGGGTGCCGGAGGCGAGGAAGCGCATCTCGCATCGCGCGACGAACGCGTGAGCGCGGCACGACTCTTTCATGCGGTCGAGTCACACGGGGAGCGACCCAGAACCGGCGGCGACGGGAGGAAACATGGCGCAGATTCGCATCGAGCAGAGGCGGAGCGGGCTCGGCTGGCTCTGGCTCATCATTGCCCTGATCATCGTCGCGGTCATCGTCTGGTTCCTCGCGACCGGGGCGTGGCGGACGACCGCCACACCGGCTCGCGTCAACGACACCACACCGTCGTCGCTCGAGGCACGGCCGGCGAGTAGTCCGAGTACGCTTCCGGCGGCCGTCTAGGCGAGCGGCTGGCCGGCTCGCCGGCAGGGCGTGGCAGGGGCGCTCGCTCTCGCGTCGCTCCCCGAGTGAATGTCGTCTCGACCAACGGAACGAGCCATCTTCAGGAGCGCGCAATGGCCAGAGAGAAGCCTCGCAGTACCGACCAAGCCGGCACCGGGCCGGACCCCCGGCTCTCACGCCACCTGATGCCGCTGAGGGAAGCAAAGCGCTATCGGCTTGCCAAGGGGGAGCCGGACATTCGCGGCTGGAGCGTGTTCACCTCCAGCGGGCAGGAGGTAGGCAGGGTGGGCGACCTGCTGGTGGATCCGTCGATGGGCGAGGTGGTCATGTTCGACGTCAACCGCGGTGACACGGGCGACCAGACCATCGCGCCGCTCCGCGCCGCGTGGATAGACCGCGAGACCAAGCGCGTGATAATCGACGCCTCGTTCATCACTCCGCAGAGCGACGCCCACGCCTACACCACGACGATGCGGACACCGGTTCCGCCTGGCGCGCCTCTCACGGAGACAACCGACGATGAGCTCTCGCGCGAGCGGCGGCGAGACGCGCAGGACCTCGCGCGTGACGAACGAACTCTGCGATCGGATGAGGTGCTCGTGGACCGCCAGCTGGCCGACAGCGATGAGCCGCCAACCCCGCCGCCCGGTGAGCTGCGGATAGAGCGCGACGTCGACGGCCGGCCGGACGCGAATCGCTGACGACAGCTCCAGGCAGCCCACGCCGCGCCCTCCTCGATGCGATAGCGCAACGGGCAAGCGGCTTCTACGCCGCACTCGGCGTCTATCTCATAGCGGGCGGCGTGGTAGCCATTGCCGGTACCTGGCTCTTCGCAGAGATCGCCGAACATGTCGTAGCGGGAAGCACGCAGCACGTCGACGACGCTGTGCTCACCTGGATCGCGGCACATCAAATCCCGTGGGTGCAGAGCACCGCGCTCGAGATCACCGCGCTCGGTACCGGATCGGTGGTGGTGATGATCGCGCTGGTCGCTGCGCTCTTCCTCTCGCTCGGCCCACACCGCTATCGCGCCGTCCTGTTGATAGCTGCGACGGTGGGCGGCCTGGCGCTCAATGGCGTCCTGAAGCTGATCTTCGACAGACCGCGCCCGGAGATCTTCACCTGGGGGACGCACGCGGTGAGCAGCTCCTTCCCGTCGGGGCACGCGATGAACGCGGTGATCGTCTACTCCACGGTCGCCTACCTGGCAGCCCGCCTGGAAAGCCGCCCATGGATGCGCTGGACGACGCTGCTCGTTGCCGCGGTCGTGATAGTTCTCGTGTGCCTGAGCCGGGTCTACCTAGGCGTGCACTACCCTTCCGACATAGCGGCCGGCGCTGCGGTTGGGATCGCCTGGGCTGCCTTTTGCATGTCCGGCGTCGAGGCGGCGCGCGTGTTCGGGGAGCGCCACCCGCGCACTCCTGAACCGGGCGGCCACGCTGCGTCCGGTTGACGCCACCCCGGCCGGCGAGTTAGCCTGTCTCGTGGCGGCCGGGCGCCGGTTGCCGGAGCAGTGCCGAGGTCGTCACCACCGAAGCGCACTACAGTGCGCTTCGTTTAGCGCCTTTCGAACCCTGTATCCCGCTAGATGCCGCAAACGTTCTCCTCTACACCCGCCAGCCGTCGTCCCCGCCTCCGCGCGGGGGTGGAGGTTGTACGAACCGGCACGGGTGTCCATGCGTAGAACTCTGTCGCGCTATGCGCTCATGGCGGCCCTCGCACTCCTTCCCGGCACCATGGCCGCGCAGGGCGCGCCCGCCGCGTCGGGGAACGGCACGGGCGAAGCCGGCGCCGAGCTCCCGCGTCCGTTCGAGGCATTCAACGAGTCCGCCCGCTCGCTCCGTGACTCGATCGTCTCTCTGGCCCGCGCACAGATCGGCAAGCGCTACGTCTACGGCGGCGAGTCGCCCTCGCGCGGCTTCGACTGCAGCGGCCTGGTTCAGTACGTGGCCGCCGCGCTGCACATAAACCTCCCCCGCACCGCGCGCCTCCAGGCGCACGTGGGCGACTCCATCCCGCCCGACACTTCACGCCTCCTCCCCGGCGACCTCCTCACCTTCGGCAACGGCAAGACCGTCACGCACATCGGTATCTACGTGGGCGATGGTCGAATGGTCCACGCCAGCACCTCCGCCGGCAAGGTGATCGAGACGAAGCTCCTCCGCCCGCCGGGCCGCGGTATAAAACCCTGGCGCGGGGCGAGGCGGCTGGAAGTTGCGGAAGCGGAGAAGAGAGCCGAAGGACAAAGGAAACAGGAAGCGGGAAGCAGGTAACGGCGCACCATCCAGGGCCATGCCCGCACGAGCGAGGCGTCACACCACGGTCATTCCCGCGAAGGCGGGGATGACTTTTTTTCGCTGCGCGGTTCCTGCTTTCTGCTTTCTGCTTTCTGCTCCCTCCTCTCCACTCTCTACCTTCTCCTTACCACCGCCTCCGTCATCAGCACCGCACCGCTATCCGGGAAATCGAGGCGCGCGAGGGAGTCGGCGAGGATGACGGCGCGGCTGCTGCGGTCGGCGCTCACGCGGCCGGGGGCGCGCTGCTTCGTGGGGCGAAGGTAGGCGGACGACACACCCCGCTTCGGATCGAGCGTGGTGCAGAGGATGGCGCCCCGATTCAGTGGCTCGCGCAGTGAGAATGGACCGTAGGTGACGAGGTTGCCCAGGGAGTAGGCGATCAGCGACTCGTTGCGCCACTCCAGTGCGCGCATCACGTGCGGGCCGTGGCCCACTACGAGCTTCGCTCCGGCATCGGCCGCTGTATGCGCGAAGGCGACGGGATTTCCGCGCCGCTCCTCGAGGTACACCTCCATCGTGTCGCGCGTCCGTTGCGCTGCGCGCCCCTCGGCGCCGAGGTGCATCGTCACGACGAGTAGCGGGTAGCGCGCCGCCGCGCGTGCCACGTGCCGCTTCACCGCTTCCAGGTCGCGCGGATCGGGGCCGGTGGAGGTGCTGAAGCCGAGGAAGGCGACCGTGTCGCCACCGCGCGTGACGACGAGAGTGGCCAACGTATCCACGCCGGTGACGTGCACGTGCGCGCGCTCGAGCAGCGTCACCGTGCGGTCGAAGCCGCGCGCACCGGCGTCGCGCGCGTGGTTGTTGGCCAGGTTTCCAACGATCTGCGCGCGCGGAGCGATGCGACGAAGCGCCGCGGCAGTGGCCGGCGGCTGACGCAGCGCGAAGCAGCCGCGCGACTCGGGATCGCACTTGGGCTTCTCGACCGGTCCGCTCCCTATGGCGCCTTCAATGTTGAGGAGCACGATGTCGGCATCGCTGACGAGCGGCCGAAGCGGACGCAGCGCCGCGTCGGCGTTGGGAAGCGCGGGCACCGGACGCTTCAACCACTCGGACATCTGCTTCGTCCAGGTGGTGTCGAGATTGGTGCCGAGCGTGACGTCGCCGCCGGCGCAGATGCGCACGCTGGCATCCCCGTCATGGCTCGACGTGGGGAGTTCACGCTGAGCGGCTGCGGCGACTCCCGCGCCGTGCGTGACGAGGAGCACTGCCGCAAAGATCACCGAGCGAGCAAGACGCGCTCGGCGAAACCTCACGCGCGAGCTTCCTCTCCCTCGTGGAGTGCCATTGGCGACTGCGTCGGGAGCGTGATGACGGGAGCACGGAGCGCATCGAGCCCCGCGTTGGTAGCGGCGGCGGCGAGCGCGGCGGGATCGAGTGGCCGAGCGAGGAATGGGAAGCGGAAAATCGGGACGCTTGGGAGCGCATCGGCTATCGCGTCGGTGGTCGCGACGTCGAAGTCACCGCTCTGGTCCGCGTAGACCTCGTTGATCACTACGCCACGGACGCGGAGTCCGGCATCGCGCGCGGCCCGCGCCACGAGGAGGAGGTGGTTCACGAGGCCCGGACGGTCGGCGGCGACCACGAGAAGCTCGAGATTCCAGCGCCGCGCGAGTCGATCGAAAGACATCCCCGGCGCCACTGGCACCAGGAGTCCGCCCGGGTCCTCCACGATCACCGTGTCGCGTCCCACGGCGAGACGACTGAACGCCGCATCGAGAAGCGAGAGCATGCTCGTGGTCCGGTGCTCGAGCGCAGGGGTGGCCGAAGCGCGCGGTTCGCACGGCGCGGCCGGGCACACATCATCGGGATGGTCGTCGCCGCCCGCCGCGGCGAGGAGCAGGTCGGCGTCGCTCGCTTCGTCGCCGTTGACGCGCTCCGCGTCTACCGGCTTCATCGCCGCGACGCGCAGCCCGTCGCGCCGGAGCATGGTGAGCAGCGCCGCCGCTACTATGGTCTTTCCGACTCCCGTATCCGTTCCCGTCACGGCGAGACGCATCATCGGGCCTCCTTACGGAGCGCCGCGCCACGTAGACGCGACAGCTTCGTGCCACGAGTGAGCTTCAGGATGCAGCGTTGAGATTGCCGGCAGAGGCGAGCGGAGCGGGCCGGCGCGCAGTCTTCAATGATGCAGCTTTTTCCGGCGAGCGAAAGGGGAGGAGGGGAGGAGCCAGAGACAAGGCAGGAAGCAGAAGGCGGAAAACAGTGCACTCCCAGGGTTCAGGAACTGAACGGTTCAGGATTCGGGTGGTGCTGGGAAACAGGAAACGGACAGGGTACGTAGGGAGAAGGGCAAGGCAGCGAGAGCAGTTCATTGCCTTCTGCTTTCTGGTTCCTGCTTCCTCTTCCTCGCATGTCCGATATCGGGACGGGCATTCCCAGATGCGGGCAGGGTGGATGGGGGATGGGGCTGGTAAGACGTTACAAGGCAATGGGTTGGCAGCGCTCCGTAGCGGCATGGGACTTCCTTAATGGGACCGGCGAGGGGCGACGGGGCCGCTCAACATTCGATAAAGGAGAAGGATCAGCTTGGATATCCCTCGCGAGCCAAAGAGCAAGAAGAAGCGCTATGTGGTGGGCGGGATCGCCATCGTTGCGGTAGTGATCATCACCGCTGCGCTAAGCAGGCTCAAGCCCGCCGCGCCGTCCGTGGACAAGGCGACGCTATGGATCGACACGGTGCGGCAGGGACAGATGGTAGTGCAGGTCCGCGGGCCCGGCACCCTGGTTCCGGAGCAGATCCAGTTCATCTCGGCCACTACCGGCGGGCGCGTGGAGCAGATCCACGTGCGGCCGGGGACCAAGGTCGAGGCGAACACGCTCATTCTCGAGATGACCAACCCCGATGTTCAGCTCGAAGCGCTTTCCGCAGAGCAGCAGCTCAATGCCGCGCAAGCGGCGCTGGTGCAGCTCAAGCTGAGTCTTCAGACACAGAGGCTGGCGCAGGAAGCCGTGGTGGCGACCGCGCGCGCCGACTATCAGACGGCAAAGCGGCAGGAAGACGTTGCGCTCGCTCTCGACAAGAAGGGGCTGATGTCGCCGCAGGAAGTGGGCGATGCCAAGGACAAGGCCACCGAGGCGGAAACGAGCTTCAAGGTGGAAACCCAAAAGCTGGATGAGTTGTCCAAGTCGGTGGACGACCAGCTCGCGCTGCAGAAGGAGCAGGTGGAGCGGCTGCGTGCCATCGCTCAGTACCAGCGTACGCGCGTGGAGTCGATGCAGGTACACGCCGGTGCCGACGGTGTCCTGCAGGACATGGATCTACAGCCCGGTCAGTGGGTGCAGCCAGGAACGTTGCTCTGCAAGGTGGCGCAGCCGGGTCGCCTGAAGGCGGTGCTGCGGATCCCCGAGACGCAGGCGAAGGACATACAGATTGGCCAGGTGGCATCGGTAGACACGCGAAACGGGATCGTAGCTGGTCACGTAATCAGAGTAGACCCCTCGGTGCAGAACGGCACCGTGACGGTGGATGTAGGTCTCGAAGGGAAGCTTCCTCCAGGTGCGCGTCCGGACCTGAGCGTGGATGGCACCGTTGAGATCGAAAGACTCAAGGATGTGATGTACGTGGGTCGCCCCGCATACGGGCAAGCCGAGAGCACCGTGGGACTCTTCAAGCTCTCTCCCGACGGATCGGAGGCGACGCGCGTGAACGTGAAGCTCGGCAAGGCATCGGTGAACACCATCGTCGTCGAGCAGGGACTCAACGTGGGCGACCGCGTGATCATCTCCGACATGTCCAACTGGGACTCGCAGGACCGCGTCCGCATCAAGTGAACGACAAGCAAACTCCTCCACTTACACTCCGATCCCGGATCTGACCATGCCTGCACAGCAAACGTCTCAAGCCGATACTTCCTCCGCTCCCGGCCCTTCGCTGTCGAACGGGAACGGGAATGGGCAGGCGCTCATCCGCCTCGATGGAATCAAGAAGGTCTTCCTGACCGACGAAGTGGAGACGCACGCGCTCGCCGGAGTTCATCTCGAGGTAAAGCCGGGCGAATACCTGGCGATCGCGGGTCCATCCGGATGCGGAAAGACGACGTTGCTCTCCATACTCGGCCTGCTCGACACGCCGAGCGATGGCGAATACCTCCTCGACGGCCAGCCGGTGGCGAAGCTCACGGCGAGCCAGCGTGCACGCGTTCGCAATCGGCAGATCGGTTTCATCTTCCAGGCGTTCAACCTGATCGGCGATCTCACGGTGTACGAGAACGTCGAGCTGCCTCTCACGTATCGCGGAATGGACTCCGCCGAGCGTCGCAAGCGCGTGACCGAGGCGCTGGAGCGCGTGGGGATGAGCCATCGAGTGAAGCACTACCCTGCCCAACTCTCCGGTGGTCAGCAGCAGCGCGTTGCGGTAGCGCGGGCGGTGGCTGGCGAGCCCCTCATCCTGCTCGCCGACGAGCCGACTGGTAACCTCGACTCGGTGAACGGCGAAGCGGTGATGGAGCTTCTCAAGGAACTGCACAGCCAGGGCGCCACGATCTGCATGGTCACGCACGACCCGCGCTATGCGCGTCACGCGGACCGCTCGATTCACCTCTTCGACGGCCGCATCGTGGAAGAGGAGCGCGGCCACCGTGAGAAGGCCGACGAGCAGCAGTTGAGGGAGAGCGGCTTCGAGGTGCAGTAACGGCCGGGGTTCAGGCGGCAGGGTTCAGGGTTCGGGAACTACGGGAAGCAGGAAAGAGAAAACAGGAAGCAGGAAGCAGGAAGCAGTGAACTGCCTCCAGCGTTGGCAAACCTCCGGGTCGGTTCGCTGCCTCCCGCCTCCTGCTGCCTGTTCCTCCCGCTCCCCGCCTCCGGCGTCGTTCCCGCGTAAGCGGGGATCCATTTCAGCAGGGCTGCATCTGCATCCCTGCGAGGGCGGGGATGACGATCCCCGGGGCAGTTTCCAGCTTTCCGCTTGCTGCGTTCCCCTCCGTCATCCCTCCAGACAGGAGGTCCGTCGTGGAAACTCTCCTCCAGGATCTGCGCTACGCGGCGCGCTCACTGCGCCGCACCCCCGGCTTCACCATCGTCGCCGTGCTCACGCTCGCGCTCGGGATCGGCGCCAACGCGGCGATCTTCAGCGTCGTGAACGGAGTGCTCTTCCGCCCGCTGGCGTACGCGAACCCCGACCAGCTGGTCATGGTCTGGGGCCACAGCGAGAACATAGGGAACGAGACGGCATCGCTCCCCGACTTCAAGGATTGGCGCGAGCGGAACACCGTCTTCGAGAGCATGGCGGCGGTTGCGAACACGCGCTTCGATGTGACGGGAGACGGGGAGCCCGAGCGTGTCGACGCCGCACTGACCACGGCGAACTTCTTCCACGTACTCGGTGTGATCCCGGCACTCGGTCGCGCCTTCAATGAGGAGGAAGAGACGAGCGGCCGTGATCGCGTGGTGGTGCTGAGCCACGGCTTCTGGGAGCGGCGTTTCGGCGCGCGTGCGGATGCGGTGGGCCGCACGATCACGTTGAGCGGCCTCCCCTACACCGTGATCGGTGTCGCTCCGTCCGGCTTTCGCTTCGGCAATCCGAGCGACATGTGGGCACCGCTGCGCACAGACACCACCCGCGGACGTCGCGCGGACTTCCTCGCGGTCGTCGCGCGGCTGAAGACCGGCACCACCATGGAGCAGGCGCAGGCGCAGATGACCACCATCGGTCGCGCGCTCGAGGCGCAGTACCCGGCGAGCAACACCGGTTGGAGCCCGGAGCTGGTGTCGCTCGAGGAGCAGCTGGTGGGCGACATCCGACCGGCGCTCCTGGTGTTCATGGGAGCCGTTGGGCTGGTCCTGCTCATCGCCTGCGCCAACGTCGCGAACCTGATGTTGATGCGCGCCGCCGCTCGCGAGCGCGAGATGGCGATTCGCGCCGCGCTGGGCGCCGGTCGGAAGCGGATCGTCCGACAGATGCTCACGGAGAGCACGCTCGTGGCTCTGCTGGGCGGTGCGCTCGGGCTACTAGTCGCGGTTTGGGGAGTGTCGTCGCTCCGCGCGGCCCAGACCACACCCATCCCGCGCTTCGATGAAGCAGGTGTGGATGGTCGAGTTCTCGCCTTCACGCTGGTGTTGTGCCTCGGCACCGGCCTTCTCTTTGGCCTGGCCCCTGCTCTGCGACTCGTGTCGGGCAGGACACAGGGGTCGCTGCGCGAGGGCGCACGCGGTGCATCGGGCGGGATCGGAGTTAACCAGCTTCGCGGCGCGCTCGTGCTGGGTGAGGTGGCGCTCGCCATGGTATTGCTCGTTGGTGCCGGGCTTCTCATCCGAAGTTTCAACCGACTCTCCAACGTAGATCCCGGCTTCGACTCGCACTCGGTGATCTCCGCGCAGATCGTGCTCCCGCGCGTGCGCTACGCAGAAGGCAACAGCCAACTCGCCTTCTTCGATCAGCTCCTCCAGACCACACGCGCGATGCCCGGCGTCGAGTCGGTGGCGCTCACCTCCGATGCGCCGCTGAGCGGCGGTGGCAACTATCTGAGCTTCGAGATTGCCGGCCGCCCGCCGGCCGCCGCAAACACGGTGCAGGATGCGGAGGTGCTGGTCACTGGACCGGACTACTTCCACACACTGCGCATCCCGCTCCGTACGGGGCGCACCTTCACGGCGCAGGATGACGCGCGCGCCACCCGAGCAGTGGTGATCAACAGCGCCATGGCTCGCCGCTTCTGGTCCAACGGCGATCCGATCGGGGCACGCATCACGCTGGGCGATCCGGCCGACAGCTCTTCGTGGCGCACGGTGGTGGGCGTGGTGGGTGATGTAAGGCAGAACGCGCTCAGCGACGAGCCGTATCCTCAGCTTTTCCTGCCGCTGACGCAGACGCCGCAGCGCGCCATGCTGCTGCTCGCGCGCACCACCGGTAGCCCCACGTCTCTGGCGGGGCCCATCCGCCGCGCCGTAACCGCGATCGATCCCGACCTGCCGGTATCCGACATCCGTACACTCGATGAGCGCCTCGACAATTCCATCGCGCAGCCGAGGGTGAGCATGATGCTGCTCGGGATCTTCGCGCTGATGGCGCTGGTGTTGGCC
Organism: Gemmatimonadaceae bacterium; assembly: GCA_035700125.1. Taxonomy (GTDB): domain Bacteria; phylum Gemmatimonadota; class Gemmatimonadetes; order Gemmatimonadales; family Gemmatimonadaceae; genus JADGGM01. The sequence goes on along the minus strand of DASSOX010000295.1, from coordinate 389 downwards.
GCCGTCGGGATCTACGGCGTGCTCTCGTACACCGTTACGCAGCGCACGCGCGAGCTCGGGATTCGCATGGCGCTCGGCGCCGAGTCGACCAGCGTGATGCGACTGGTGGTCGGTCAGGCGATGGTGCCCGCTCTCGTCGGCGTGGCGCTCGGCCTCGTGAGCGCATGGGGTGCGACGCGGCTGATGTCGAGTCTCCTTTTCGGCGTGAGCGCCACCGATCCGGTGACGTTCGTCGCGGTAGCACTATTTCTTCTGGCAGTCGCGGCGCTGGCGAGCTGGATTCCGGCACGGAGGGCGACGAAGGTCGATCCGCTGATCGCGTTGAGGGCAGAGTAGGAGGAATTGCGACGCGGCCTGGTCATGTAGCTGTCACCCGACACTCGAATCGC
>DASSOX010000294.1:0-5057 GCA_035700125.1 Gemmatimonadaceae bacterium | reverse complement strand
CGAGCTCTCTGACGCGCTTCGCGATCCGATCCTCGTCGAAGGCGATCCGCTTCACTGCTCGCCCGTCGAGACGGGGATCAATCGTCGTGATGCTCACACTCGTAAGCGACCGCCCGCCGGCCGGAGATATTGTCAGACGTTGCGCCGCGGCGCACGCCGGGGATCCACACTATTTCGTCATCGGCCAGAACCACTGGCCAGCCGCGGCGGCGTACCGCGTCTATACCCGCGTCGCGGAAGAGCCCCTTCACCCTTCGAGGCACGGTCGCGCCGAATGGCGTCATCCTGTCGCCGGAGCGCCAGGGCCGCACCTCGAGCGTAGCGTCCGCGGGGAGGAGCGCCGACCACTCTCCCGACGCCGCACCGGTGCTCCCCCGCTCCCCTCCCAGGGGCCGAAATGACCAGCCGCCAATGCTCACTTCACCTTCGAGTCGGCGCGCGCCGCCCGGCTCGTCGGCTACCCGTGCTCGCCGCAGGACGGCGGAGCCACGGTGCAGCACGACTTCCCAGCCCCCCGAGAGCTGGATGCGCGCGCCCGCTCTACCACTAATTGTAAACTCGGTGATGCGCTCGGTTCCACGTCTGTCGAGTACGGCCCCTGCCCTGGCTGCCAAAGCTGGCCAGAGCAGCCGCAGCCCCGCCGCATCATAGCCCTGCAGGTCTGCCCGGGCAACCTTCAGCGTGCTACCGGAGACGCTGGAGCCGACGCGGCTCGCGATCACTTCGTCCACCTCGGCGCGCAGCAGCGCCGCGGCACGCGATAGCTCCAGAAGCTCCACAGACAACCGCGGACGACTTCGCTCGAGCGCGGGGAGCAGATCGAGTCGAACTCGATTGCGGAGGTGCCGCGGCGAGAGATTCGACGGATCCTCCACCCACTCGAGGTCGAGCGCCGCGGCGTACCCGGCGACTTCCGTACGCGACACTTCGAGCAGCGGGCGCACGACCCCGCTCGTCGCGTAGAGGCCGGCGAGTCCGCGCGCCGCCGAACCGCGCAGCACGCGCATGAAGACGGTCTCGACCTGGTCATCGAGGGTGTGCGCAGTGGCAACGGCCGCACCGGTCGCTCGCGATACGTCATCGAGGAAGCTCCAGCGCGCCTCGCGCCAGGCGGCTTCGCGTCGGGCTCCTCCCCCGCCCGCCATCCGGCCGCGCCGTACGGGGAGGCCGAGCATCATCGCGCGCCGTTCCACGAGATCCGCCGCGGCGGTGGCGGCCGACCCGCTTCCGTGGTCGAACGTCGCCACGCACGCGACCCGGTCGCGGAAGTGGCGCGCGAAGACATCGAGCAGCACCATCGAGTCGCGGCCACCGGAGACCGCGAGGACCAGCGGCTCGGCACGGACCAGCGGCTCGGCACCACGAAGCGCGACACTCACCGCCTCGCGCACGCGCGTCACGACGTCCACGGCACGCGCACGGCCGGCCTGGCCGCTCCCGAACGCCCGCGCGCGAAGGTTGTCGGTCATCACGAAAGCTACGCCCGCCGCGGAGAGCAGCATAGAGCGGGCGCGGCGGCTGGCTGGCACCGCCCATGCACCCACGCTAGATTGTCGCTCGAACCACCTGACTGATCTCTTCAGCGAGGACCGCCTTGGAGACACATGGACCGCTGGGCACGCTCTGGGTGAGCATCGGGCTCGGCTGCTTCTACATCGCGCTGCTCTGGCTCAACCTCCTGCTGGGCCACATGCTTACCCCGCTCTTCATGCTCACCGCCTCGCATCTCTTCGGCGGCAAGAAGCGCGTCCCCGCAGACGAGCGCACCTGAGTCATCCCGCAAATCAAAGGGGGCAGACTCCTTCGACGTCCGATGGACATCGAAGGAGTCTGCCCCCTTTGATTTGCGAGTCATGCGGTGGTCTGGAACTGCTCCTCCTCCGTGGATCCCGCGAGCGCTCCCGTAGACGCCTGGCCGCCGCTCGCCACCTGTAAAACCCTGTCGAAGTAGCTCGCCCCCGCCTCGCGCTGATGCTTCGTGGCCGTGTAGCCATCGCGCTCGCGCGCGAACTCCTGCGCCTGGATCCTCACGTAAGCCGGCATCCCTTCCTTGGCATACGCCGACGCCAGATCGAAGGCGTGATAGTTGATCATGTGCCACCCGGCGAGCGTGATGAACTGGAACTTGTAGCCCATAGCGCCGAGCTCCCGCTGGAAGGTGGCGATCGCCGCCGCGTCGAGGTTCCGCTCCCAGTTGAACGACGGCGAGCAATTGTACGCCAGCATCTTACCGGGGTAGCGTGCGTGGACAGCTTCGGCGAAGGCGCGCGCCTCGCCAAGGTCGGGGGTGGAGGTTTCCATCCAGAGCAGGTCAGCGTACGGCGCGTAAGAGAGCGCGCGTGCGATCCCTGCTTCCATCCCGCTGCGTATCGCGAAGTAGCCTTCGGCGGTCCGCTCGCCCGTGATGAATTCGCGGTCGCGCTCGTCTATGTCGCTCGTGAGAAGATTGGCCGAGCGCGCGTCCGTGCGAGCCACGAGGAGCGTGGGGACATCGAGCACATCGGCGGCTAGCCGTGCCGCGCTGAGTGTGCGAATGAACTGAGCCGTGGGAACGAGCACTTTACCGCCCATGTGGCCGCACTTTTTCTCGGCCGCGAGCTGATCCTCGAAGTGCACGCCGGCGGCGCCGGCCTCTATCATGGCCTTCATGAGCTCGAAGGCGTGCACCGGCCCGCCGAAGCCGGCTTCGGCGTCGGCCACGATGGGCGCGAGCCAGTAACGACCGCCGTCGTTCGAGCCGCCCCGGCTCGCTGAGCCGTTGGCGCCGCTCGAGCGCGGAGATTCCCCGGAGCCGTTCGCCAGACGTTCGCTCCACTCCACCTGGTCGGCGCGGAGGAGTGCGTTGTTCAGCCGGCGCACCAGTGCGGGAACGCTGTTGCTCGGATAGATGCTCTGATCGGGGTAAGTCTGCGCAGCGAGATTTCCGTCGGCCGCCACCTGCCAGCCGCTCAGATAAATCGCCTGCAGTCCAGCGCGCACCATCTGCACCGCCTGCGCGCCGGAGAGTGCGCCGAAGGTGTGGATGTAGCCGTCCTCCTGGAGGAGACTCCACAGTCGCTCCGCACCGAGGCGCGCGAGCGAGTGCTCCAGTCTGAAGGAGCCGCGGAGCCCCACCACTTCGGACGCGCTGTAAGAACGCTCGATCCCCTGCCAGCGCGCGTCGTTCGACCAGCTGCGCTCGAGCCGCGCGATCTCGGCGCTGACGTCGGGTGTGCTCCTTGTAACACTCATCGGCTGGCTCCCTGTCGGACTTCCTCGAGCTCGAGATATCGCGAGCCTGGAATGGTGAGAAATTCGGTGAAGGTGTCGCCCAGCACGAGCGAGTCGAGCAGCTCGGCAGCCGTCGCATAGCGGGACGCATCTCGCTCACTCCCCTGCAACGCCTCGAGCTCCCGATCGCGAACCTCGCGATACAGGTCGGCCGTCATGGCCTGCTCTCCGTCGACGCGCGCGGCGTTCCTGATCCATTGCCAGAGCTGCGCGCGCGAGATCTCCGCGGTGGCCGTGTCTTCCATGAGATTGTTGATCGCCACCGCGCCCGAGCCGCGCAGCCACGACTCCAGGTACTGCAGCGTCACGCTCACGTTGTTGCGGACGCCCTGCGTCGTGACGCCGGCGTCGGGGATGCGCATGTCGAGAAGATCCTCGGCGTTCACGCTCACATCGGCGCGGTCGCGGTCGATCTGGTTCGGTCGCTGGCCGAGCACCTCGTCGAACACCTCACGTGCAACGGGTACGAGATCGGGGTGGGCCACCCAGGTGCCATCGAAGCCGTCGCGCGATTCACGCAGCTTGTCGTCGCGCACGTTCGCGAGAGCGGCTTCGTTCACCTCCGGGTCGCGCCTGCTCGGGATGTAGGCGGCCATCCCGCCGATGGCGTGCGCGCCGCGCTTGTGACAGCTGCGCACCAGCAGGTTGGTGTACGCGCGCATGAAGGGAACAGTCATCGTGACCCGCGCGCGATCGGGAAGCATCATCTCCGACGAGTTGCGGAATTTCTTGATGACGCTGAAGATGTAGTCCCAGCGGCCGGCATTGAGACCGGACGAGTGCTCGCGCAGCTCGTAGAGGATCTCCTCCATCTCGAAAGCGGCAAGGATCGTCTCGATGAGCACCGTGGCGCGGATCGTTCCACGCGCGAGTCCGATCTCCTCCTGCGCGGCAATGAACACGTCGTTCCAGAGTCGTGCTTCGAGGTGGCTCTCCAGCTTCGGGAGGTAGAAGAACGGGCCGGCACCACGCGCGAGCAGCTCCCGCGCGTTGTTGAAGAGGTGGATGCCGAAGTCGAACAGACTCGCGGATACCGCTTCCCCGTCCACGAGCACGTGACGCTCGAGCAGGTGCCAGCCGCGCGGCCGCACTAGGAGTGTGGCAGTGCGTTCGTCGAGGCGATACTCGCGGCCATCGGGACTGGTGAAGGCGAGCGTTCGCCGCACGGCGTCGATGAGGTTTTCCTGTCCGAGGACGACGTTCTCCCAGGTGGGCGACAGCGAATCCTCGAAGTCCGCCATGAAGACCGAAGCGCCCGAGTTGAGCGCATTGATCATCATCTTCCGATCGACCGGCCCCGTTATCTCGACGCGGCGATCGAGGAGCGCGGGCGGAGCGGTGGCTACACGCCAGTCGCCGTCGCGCACCACCGCGGTTTCCTCGAGGAAAGCCGGTCGTGCGCCGGAGTCGAACGCGGCCTGCCGCTCCGCGCGGTGCGCGAGCAGCTCCTCGCGCCTCTGGTTGAAGCGGCGATGCAGGCGACCGACGAATTCCAGCGCCTCGGTGCTCAGCGCTCGCGATGCGCCCTCGGGGAGCGGCGCTACCAGCTCGATTCCGTTGGAGATCTCTTGTGCCATGCCTCACCCGGTTGCGGAGTAGTGATGCCCGCATTCCTGTGGGTGTGCGGGCATGGGTCCGGTGGCATGCTGCCCCGGGAGTGTGCGGCTCGGCTCCAGGGCCTGCGCGAGCGCGGCCGTTCGGCGGCGACGTGCAAGAGCCATGCGCGAGAACGGGGGGCGGGGTCAGGTCTGAAACCGTGAATCGGTACGACGGCCAAGGCCGTCGTA
>DASSOX010000293.1:0-5040 GCA_035700125.1 Gemmatimonadaceae bacterium | reverse complement strand
ACGCGGCTCCCGCACCCCGGATCGATGCGCAGGTGGATGGTGATCGGCCGGAGCTTGAGCCAGCGGTTCTGGGTGACAGCCGTGATGAGCCCCACGGGAATCTCCCACTCCCGGAGGTAGTTGGAGACCAGGAGCGATTCGCCATCGTCGCTCACGCGCACGCGCTTGAGCGGCACGCAGTACACGGCCGAGGCGACGATTCCCGCAACCATCACCACTCCGAGCAGGATGAGGTCGGCCCGCGGCGCGAAGGAAGGTGTGCCCGAGTAGGCGCCGCGCGCCTCGAGGACTTTGCGAAATCCGATCGCGAAGGCGCCGGTGAGCGTCAGCGGGAGGAGTTTGTAGAAGAGCGTCCAGGCGGAGGAGAGAGTGCGGGGCATGGGGGCTCCCAGGCGGGCCGGAGGAGAAGTCCAGCAGCGCCATGAAGCTACATGTAGCGTTGCGTGTTCGGATAGAGGCTGACGTGCAGGCGCCGGAGGTTGGAGATGCGGGGCACTGTTTCGATAGCAGTGGTCCTCCAAGGCGGCACTCGCGATGACGCGAACGCCGTCGCGCACCGGAAAAGGCATCGCGGTTGTCGAGATCCGCGGTCCCTCGTTTCCTACCCGATCAACAACTCCGCCGGTATTCCCAGCTCCCTGTGAAGCGCCCGAATCTGGTTGATGGACAACGGCCGCTTTCCGGCAAAGAACTCCGACACACGGGCCTTTCCGCCCATGAGCCGATGCAGGTCCGCGCGCGTTATCCCTCTCTGCTCGAGCATGAACTCCACCACACTCTGAGGAGTCCCTTCGCTCTCGTCGAGTGGGTAGCGCTCATCCTCGTAGGCCTGTACGAGCACCGAGAGGAACTCGAGGCGATCGTACTGCACGGTTCCCCGCTTCGGGTCGGCGTCGAGCAGCCGGTCGATCTCGGTTACAGCTGCCCTGTACTCTCTGGCGTTCCGGAGCACGTGAGGCGTCGAGAAGTCGAGTACTGTCGCCGCTGCCATCGTCATCTCCTGTCCTGTGTCCAGCCAATACACGCGACTTCCTGAAATTACGAGTGACCAAGTGCAACACCGACCGTTTGTCTCTCGTCGTGAGTATGTGCTATGGCTCTGACATCGAGCGGGTAGTACTTGATAATGGTACTAAGATGTAGTATCATTCGTCATGAATTCGCGACACCGTCGCACGCTTCGGGCGATCTTCGCCAAGCCCACGCAGACAGGTATCCGGTGGAGCGATATCGAGTCGTTGTTCGTGGCCCTGGGCGCTACTGTACGAGAAGGAGAGGGGTCGCGGGTGAGGGTCACACTGGGCGAGCGGCGTGCCGTGTTCCACAGGCCGCACCCGGAGCCCACGACGGGTCGGCTCACCGTGCGCGATGTGAGGGAGTTTCTAACGGCAGCGGATATTGGGCCAGAGAACAAGTAGCGGGGCTCTCCGCCGGCGCCTACCGGCAGAGAGTCGCAACACCTTAGACGATAGGCGAGACCATTAGACGATAGAGGCAGGGTCATGGCGATGGTGATGCAGTACAAGGGATACGTTGGGGCGGTGGACTACGACCCCGACGTGAAGCGGTTTCACGGCCGCGTGATCAATACTCGGGACGTGATCACATTCGAGGGAGAGACGGCGGGGGAACTGGAGCGAGCACTCGCAGACTCGGTGGAGGATTATCTCGCTATGTGCCGCGAAGATGGCGTAGACCCGCAGAAGCCGCTCTCGGGGAAGTTCGTCGTCCGGATCTCGCCGGAGCTTCACCAGGAGTTGGTCACCGAGGCGGCGCGCACCGGGAGCAGCTTGAACGCGGTAGTGCGCGAGGCGCTCGAGGCGCGCATCCGCGCGGTGGCCGCACCGGTTTAGCGATAACCGCATCCGCTCCAGCGCACAGGACGTACGCGGCGCCACCGCGACCGTAACCCGAGTCGTCAGCGTCGAACATGCCTATGGCATCGCGGGCCCAGTTGGCCGGTCTCGGGTAGCTCGCCGCGATCGGACACCCTCAGAGCCCCACACCTCCCTCAACCACTCCAACGCCCCAGGCGTGAAGTACCAGGTGCCGTATCCTGCCTCGACGTACTCCATCGCCTCGCTCTCGCCGCCCAATTGGACGGTCGCAGGGAGTTGCTCCGGTATTGCCTTTTCGCTGAGCAGGTATGAGGGCACGTGCGGATTCTCCTCGAGTGCCTCGCGAAGCAGCTCGTCGACTCTGGCTGACCTGCCTTCCGTGCGCAATCCGTGAATCGCACGCGCGTACATCCAGCCGGCTGAGGCATCGTCCTCGTAGCTCTCGAGGAGCGCGCCCGCCTCATCGTTCCTCCCTTCCGCGAGTAGCCACTCCAGCAGGACGTATCGCACTCCCTGATTATCGCCCGGGTTGAGCCGCAACAGCTCGTACGCGTGCTCGATCGCCGCGCGGCGCTCAGCGATACCCCAGAGCGCGGACGCCAGCCCCAGACGCGCCCTCATGTATGGCCGCGTCTCGATCAGCCCCCAGAAATTTCCGGCCTCCTCATCGAAGAACTCCTTGCCGAGTGCACGCTCGCCGGCCTGCACGCCCTGCTCGTATAGCCTGGCTCGCTCGTACGGGTTCTTCGCGGTCTCCTGGGCGAGGAGCACGTAGGCATCAGCGCAGTCCGGAGAGATCTCGAGCGCGTACTTCGCCAGGTCGATGCGCTTCTTCCTGTTGTTGGCGCCCCATGCCTCGTACATGACGTCCTGTGCACGCTCCACGTCCGTCTCCGGCGCCAACGATGGGAGCATCCCGCCGCCGCTGGCGAGGAGGCTTTCGAGGAACTGGTTGGCCTCCTCGATCGACGCGAATTCCTGCCCCTCCATCAATCGGCGGATGGCCGCCATCGCCTCCTCGGCGGAGCGCGCCGCGGAGAGCAGCGACGGCGGAGAGTCGGGTGTACCGGCAGCCGCTGCTGGCCCCTTCGCTGCGGGGCCCACAGGGGCCTTCTGCTTGTCGGCGCCCTTTCGATGTTTCTTGTGCGTCATAATCGCACCTCAACTGTATCCCGCCGTCGTCGGCCCACGATCCCGAAGCCGTTGGCTAGCACGAGAAGTATGAACTGGTTGAATCGGGACTTCACGTCCCGCAACCTCGAGCGTTCCAGATTCGCAGACAGGATGGGAAGTATCTCCTTCGCGTGTATACCCGAACGCGATAACTGGCCTGGCCAGCTTTACGCTGCATTTCCGGCTCCGTCGCTCGTCATCCCCACCCCCCACTCCGATCCACCACCACCTCTTCCGCCCCGTACTTCCGCAGCGTCCACAACACTCCCATATCTCCCACCGACGCGCCGAGCATCACCGCTCCGTACAGGGTGACCCAGGCGATCCCGGATGCGAGCCCCGCGAGCGTCGGCACCACGCCGAGTACCAACCCCGGCAGCGCCACCGCCTGGCGATAGCTCCGCGCCGTGAGCGGTACATCGCAGCGCGCTACGATGACCACGCCCCGCCACTCGAGATGCACCGCGCCTACCGGCGCACCGCCGAGCCACACGTAACCCGCGAGATGCAGCAGCTCGTGCACCGCCACGCTCAGCGCGAGCGCTAGCGCGAGCGGGAAGAGAACGGGTCGATTTCCCACGAGCGCGCGCATACCCTCCGTGCCCCAGAGCTCGGAGTGGAGCGCCACGATCAGCACGACGAGCGCGAGGGCACGGATGAATCGACGGATGAAGGCCATGCCGAACGATGCAGCTTACTTCACGTCTTGAGAAACCCCCGGACCGCGGATAACTCTGCAGGTGGGTGCTGCACGGCGACAACTGAAACTCGGGCGGGGGTGAATCATGAGTGCGGAGCAAGGCGGGCCCACGGGCCCCGATCTGGCCAGCGGGATCGATCTCACGGAGATCGCCGACGGCGCGATGCTGCAAGGCCATGTCGGTGATGATGCGGTTCTCCTCGCGCGTCACGGCGACGAGATCTTCGCGATCGGCAACACCTGCACGCACTACGGCGGGCCGCTCGCCGAAGGGCTCATGGTGGGCGATACGGTGCACTGCCCCTGGCATCACGCCTGCTTCAGTCTCCGCACGGGTGAGGCGCTGCACGCGCCCGCCCTCAATCCCGTCCCCTGCTGGAAGGTGGTGCAGAGCGATGGGAAGGTGAGGGTGACGAAGAAGTCCGAGCGCGAGCCGCTCGAGATAGCATCATCACCCGCGCCGAAGAAGGGCGAGCCGCCGAAGTCCATCGGCATCATTGGCGCCGGAGCGGCGGGGAGCGCCTGTGCGGAGATGCTCCGCCGGCAGGGATACGACGGACCGATCACGATGTTCGATCCCGATCCAGCCGCGCCGTACGATCGCCCCAATCTCTCAAAGGACTATCTCGCCGGGAACGCGCCCGAGGAGTGGATCCCCCTCCGGCCGCCCGATTTCTACGAGCAGCACGGAATCGAGCTGGTTCGCGAGCCGGTCACCTCGCTCGACGCCAAGGCGAAGCGCATCGCCCTCCAGAACGGCAAGACGCGCGAGTTCGACCGCATCATCATCGCCACCGGCGCCGATCCGGTGAAGCTCCCGCTCCCTGGCGGCGAGCTCCCGCACGTCCACTATCTCCGCACGCTCGCCGACAGCCGCGCCATCATAGCCGCGGCGAAGAAGTCGAAGAAGGCGGTCGTGGTAGGCGCGTCGTTCATCGGCCTCGAGGTTGCCGCCTCGCTCCGCGCGCGCGAGCTCGAGGTGCACGTCGTGGCCCCCGAGAAGATCCCCTTCGAGAAAATCCTCGGTACCGAGCTCGGTGAATTCATCAAGAAGCTGCACGAGGAGAAGGGCGTGGTCTTTCACCTCGAACGCACCGCGAAATCGATAGCCGCCGACTCGGTCACGCTCGATGACGGCAGCACCATCCCCGGCGCCGACCTCGTAGTGCTCGGCGTGGGCGTTCGCCCGCGCCTGAAGCTGGCCGAGGATGCGGGCCTCTCGATGGAGAAGGGAGTATCGGTGAGCGATCTTCTGGAGACCAGCTCCCCGGGCGTCTTCGCCGTGGGCGACATCGCTCGCTGGCCCGACCCGCACACCGGCAAGAACAT
>DASSOX010000292.1:0-5974 GCA_035700125.1 Gemmatimonadaceae bacterium | reverse complement strand
GCTACGGCGAGACGGGCAACCAGGGCATCGGCGACTTTGCCGCCCGGGCGCTCGCCGGCGGCGTGTCGTACGCGGGCACGCCGGGTAGCGCGCCGGTCTCCATCGCCAATCCTTCGCTCCGCTGGGAGAACACGCGCGAGTTCGACGGTGGCATGGACCTGTTCTTCCTCGAGGGACGGATCGGCCTCACCGCCGACTACTACATCAGGAAGACATCGAACCTCCTGGTGCAGCGGCCGATCGCTCTGACCACGGGATTCAGCAGCGTCTGGGACAACGTGGGGAACATCGAGAACAAGGGTATCGATCTCAGCCTCACCACCCAGAACTTCCGTCCCTCCAGCGACGACGGCTTCGGCTGGACCACGACGCTCAACATCACCCGCAATCGCAACAAGGTTACGAAGCTCTTCGGCGGCCAACCGTTCACCACGGGAATCAATGGGCGCGAAACGAGCATCGTGACCGAGGGCCAGCCACTCGGCTCGTTCTACATGTACGAGTTCCAGGGCGTGGATCCCGAGACCGGCGACGCGATCTTCAAGGACGTGGATGGCGACGGCGAGCTGACCTCCGCGGACAAGGTGATAGTGGGCAATCCGCAGCCCGACTTCTTCGGCGGTCTCTCGAACGAGTTCTCGCTGAAGGGCTTTTCGCTCCGCACCTTCCTGCAGTTCAGCAAGGGAGCGGACATCTTCAACATGATGCGGCTCTTCACCGACGACGGCGGCTGCACCTGGGACAACATGTGGGCTGGCGCGCTCGATCGCTGGCAGAAGCCGGGCGACATCACGAACATGCCGCGCATGAGCTACGATTGCACCTCGGGCGCCGATGAGATTTCGAGCCGCTACCTGGAGGATGGCTCGTACCTCCGCATTCAGGAGGTCACCCTCTCGTACAAGCTGCCCGAGAACCTGCTCGCGCCGTTGCGCATCGAGAACGCTCAGATCTTCATCTCCGGCCACAACCTCAAGACGTTCACCGACTACTCGGGCTATAACCCGGACGTGAACAGCGCGGGTTCTACCGCGAACATCGTCATGAACACGGACTACTTCGCGTATCCGATCGCCCGCACCTTCAGCATCGGCATCAGAGGTGGCTTTTGAGCGCCCATAGAGCAACCCAGACCAGGATATCCAGAGCCATGAGACTTCGACTCCTCCTGCCGGCGCTGCTCCTCGGCGCGCTGGCCGGCTGTGATTCGGTTCTGCAGACCGAGCCTTCGGATCTGATTCCCAGCGGGAGTCTGATCAAGGATGGCCCAACTGCGCACGCAGCGCTGATAGGCGCGTACGACGCACTGCAGGACCTGTCGTACTACGGAAACGACTTCGTGGTGCTCGGCGACATGTCGGCCGACAACGCGGAACACGTAGGCACTTACCAGTTCCTCGATGCCATCTACCGGCACGAGACGCGCGCCGACAACTCGGCGATCACGGGCCTCTGGCAGTCGATCTACGAGGCGATCGCGCGCGACAACGCAATCATCGAGCAGCTTCCAGCGGTGACCGAGATTGACGAGGATGAGCGCAACGAGATCCTCGGCGAAGCGTACTTCCTTCGCGCGCTGAACTACCACAACCTCGTGAAGCTCTGGGGCGACGTACCGATGCCGCTGAAGCCGGCGGAGAGCCCCGAGGAAGCGGCCGCGTACACACGGACGCCTTCCGACCAGGTTTACGCCCAGATATTGAGCGACCTCGATCAGGCGGGCAGCCTCATAAGCGACGAGAGCCAGACCCGCCAGGCATCGCTCGGTGCGGTTCGCGCCCTGCGCGCCCGCGTAGACCTGTACATGGGCGACTGGGGAGGCGCAGCGGCCAACGCCGACAGCGTCTACGACATGGGCTACACGCTCGCATCTCCCTACTCGTCGCTATTCACGCCCGAGGGGTCGGACACTCCCGAAGACATCTTCCGGCTCAGCTTCACGGCCGTGGATTACAACGAGGTTGGCTACTACTACCTCTGGGATGGCCGTAACGAAGTCGATCCGACCGAGAGCATCTACGAGGCGTACGAGGACGGCGACGCCCGCCGCGACTGGTCGGTTCGCGAGGAGGATGGCTACTACGAGGGCACGAAGTTCCCGACCACCGTGGGCTCCGAGGATCTGCACGTGATCCGGCTCGGCGAAGTTATTCTCATAAAGGCCGAGGCGCTGGCGCAGCAGAACCAGCTCAGCGAGGCGGTGGATGAGTACAACAAGCTCCGCGTACGTGCTGGTCTCACTCCGCACGTCTTCGGCACCGACGTCTCCACGAAGGATCAGGTTCTCCAGGCGATCTGGCACGAGCGCCGCGTGGAGCTGGCCTTCGAGGGCGATCGCTGGCCCGATCTCGTTCGCACCGGGCGGGCCGTGAGCGTACTTGAGCTCTCGCCTGACCAGGCGTATCAGACTCTGTACCCCATCCCCGCGCGCGAAAGAACCGTGGCGCCGGGGCTGACGCAGAACCCGGGGTACTGAGGAGCAAGGGAACAGGAAACGGGAAACAGGAAACAGGAACTGCACTCGAAAGACGGTCATCCCCGCGAAAGCGGGAATGACCGCGACCGTGGGAGCCGTTGCCCGTTCTCTGTTTCCTGGCCCCTGTCTCCTTCGCCTTCTTCTCTCTCGCCTCGATACTAGAACAGCTCGTCCTGGGCAGCGGCCACACCGCTGCCCAGTTTCACATCTGCACCCGACGTCTTCAGCGCCATCTCGACACCGGCGAGGGCACCGAGGAGCATCAGCTCATTGAGGTCGCCGAGGTGGCCGATGCGGAAGGCCTTGCCACCGAGTTGGCCGAGGCCGGCGCCGAGGGAGAGGTCGTAGCGGCGATAGGCCGTGTCGATGATTTTGTTGGAGTCGACGCCGGCGGGGGTCATCACCGTGCTCACGGTGTCGGAGTACCACGCGGGACCAGTGGCGCACAGGGAGAGGCCCCACGCGCTCACGGCTGCGCGGCAGGCGTCGGCGAGCCGGCGATGGCGAGCGAAGACGTTCTCGAGACCCTCCTCGAGGAGCATGTCCAGCGATTCGCGGAGGCCGTAGAGGAGCGTGACGGCCGGAGTGTAGGGAAAGTAACCCTGGTCGTTCTGCTGGATCATGGGGGCGAAGTCGAAGAAGGCGCGCGGGGAGCGGGCGTGCTCGCGGGCGGCGAGTGCTTTCTCGCTAACGGCGAGGATGCCGAGTCCGGCGGGGAGCATGAAGCCCTTCTGCGAGCCAGCGATTGCGAGATCCACGCCCCAGTCGTCCATGCGAAACTCGAGACTCGCCACCGAGCTCACTCCATCCACGTACAGGAGCGCGGGGTGCTTTGCTGCGTCCATGGCGCGGCGTACGGCGGCGATGTCGCTCGTGACGCCGGTGGAAGTCTCGTTGTGCACCACGAGGACGCCTTTGATCTCGTGCGCGGTATCGGCCTTCAGCGCTTCCTCTATTCGGTCGGGCGGCACCGGAGCGCCCCATTCGGTTTCGATGACATTCACGTCGTAGCCGAGCCGGCGTGCGCTGTCTATGAAGAGGTGGCCGAACTGGCCGCCGCGCACAGCCAGGAGCCGATCGCCGGTGGAGAGCGTGTTGACGAGCGCCGCCTCCCACATCCCGCTCCCGGTCGATGGGAAGACGAAAGTCCGAGCGTGCGTGGTTCCGAACACCTCTTTCAGTCTCGGTAGAATTGCACGCGTGAGCTCGGGGAACGACGACGAGCGGTGGTCGTCGGTCGCGCGATGCATGGCGCGCTGAATCCTGTCGGGCGTGTTGGATGGACCGGGAACGAAGAGGAAGTTGCGTCCGGGCATGCGGCGCTCCTGAGCGTGTGCTGAGTGGTCGTTGATCGGGCAATCGGCCTGCCGTACGAAGCAGCGTATGGCCGGTGCGAGAATGCTGCTCGGGAAGTATACTGGGCGCGAGACCTCGAGGAGCCCGTTCGCCCATGATTCCGTTCGCAACACTTCTGCTGGTACTTCAGACATCCGCGGCGGCTGCCACTCCGGCCACCGGCGTGCAGGACGCCGCGTATGGCCCCGACGGACGTCTGGCACTCGCTATAGACGGTGACATCTGGGTGCAGCGGGCGCCAGGCGACACGACCGGCTGGACGCGCATCACGAGCGGCGATGCCTGGGATCGCGAGCCGGCATGGAGCGCGGATGGCAGGTCCGTCGTTTTCGCGTCGAATCGCGATGGCGCGTCTCGCATTTACCGGGTAGCGCTGGGCGACGTTCGTGGCGCGACGAGCTACGACAGCGCGACCAGCACAGCTGAACGGGTTACGGATTCTGGCGATTGGGAGAGTAGTCCATCGCTGGCTACCGACGGTTCGCTCGCATTCGTCCGCGGCCGTGGACCCGCGGCGCGCATCTACATCCGCTCCGGCGATGGAAAGGAGCGGCGACTCACCAGATCGAACTCGGGCTCCGAGCGTGGTCCTGCATTCTCTCCCGACGGTAAATGGATAGCGTTCGTTCACGCCGACGAGAGCGGGAGTGCGCTGCGCATTGCCTCCACGGGCGGCGACTCGGTGCGCACCAGCGTCAGCGATCGCGACATCGAGCGCCCCGTGTGGTCGCCGGACGGCGCGCGCATCGCGTTCGGGAGCAGAGGCGGCCCAGCCGGCGTATGGGTGACGAACGTCGATGGCGACTACGTGAACCTCGTCAGCGTTCGGCGCGCCGCGCCGGCTTGGTCGCCTGACGGACGCAGGCTCGCGCTGGTGGAGCTCCCGCCTTCACCACCCGCGTACAATGGCGATCCGGACCGAATAGGCGATCGCGCGGCCAGCTCGCTTCCGAAGGGCTCGGGTTCACTCTGGTTCGTCGCCGCACCGCCGCCGCCCGACGGCGGACGCGCGGCGTCGCTGGCTCTCGACGTGGACCGCCGTGAACGGAACGCGGCACACTTCGACGCGGCGTGGGAGCGGACGGCGCGACTCTACTTCGCGGAACCCGGTGCCACAGCGCGTCGCGCGAAGTGGGAAGAGCTGCGCAACACGTTCCGTCCGCGCGCGCTCGAGGCGAAGTCGGACGAACAGCTCGCGAGCGTGGTGCACGAGATGCTACTCGAGCGCCCGCCGCTTCGCGAGCCGGCCACCGGTCGCGCAGCGGTGTCGAGCGCTAACCCGGTAGCTACCGAGGCGGGGCTCGAGATCCTGCGCGAGGGCGGCAACGTGGTGGATGCCGCGGTCGCAGTCTCGTTCGCGCTCGGCGTGGTAGAACCCGACGCCAGCGGGATCGGCGGCTACGGGCAGATGCTCGTGAGACTCGACTCGATGCCCCGCCCCACGCTCATCGAGTTCATGACGCGCCTCCCGCAGGACGTGCTCACCAACGAGCCGGCGATCCTCGCCAACGGCGGCTACCCCGACGACGGCCCCGTCCTCCCTAACGTGCCAGGCACCGTGGCGGGGATGTACAGGGCGTGGAAGGAGTACGGGAGCCACACGCTCCCGTGGTCTGCGCTGCTGCAGCCTGCGATCCGCGCGGCACGCGATGGCTACGTGGTTAGCGACGGACTCGCCACCACGCTTGCCACCGAGCGCGAGCACTTCCTGAAGTACGAGGGGAGCAGAAAGCTCTTCTTCCCGGATGGCGAGCCGCTGCAGGCGGGCGACACGCTGCGCAACCCCGACCTCGCCTGGGCACTCACGCAGATCGCCGACAGCGGCGCAGACGCGCTCTATCGCGGTGCGGTCGGTGAGCGGATGGTGACGGACCTCCGCGGCCACGGCAACGCGATGCGCAGGAGCGATCTCGCGCGCTACTACGCGGCCGAGCGCGAACCGGTGGCAGGGAGCTATCGCGCCTACACCATCTACTCGAGTGCGCCGCCGGTATCCGGCGGCGCTACGCTCGTGGCGCAGCTGAAGATGCTCGAGCAGCTACCGAAGCTCACTTCATACACGGAGGATGCCGCGACGCTGCACGCGATGATCGAAGCGTGGAAGCTGGTCCCGTCATCGCGAGGGCGAATCGCGGATCCCGG
>DASSOX010000291.1:0-14439 GCA_035700125.1 Gemmatimonadaceae bacterium | reverse complement strand
GGACGATGGCGGTCGATGAATTGCTGCACGCTCTCCGGGACGAACATGTCGTCGGCGATCGCCGCGATCTCCTCGGCCTCGCGCCACTCGTCTTCCAGCTTCGCGAGCTCGCCCTCCAGCGCCTGTCGCTCGATCTCCTCGTGAGCGGCCATCTCGAGGGCGAGACGAACCGGGAGGGCGAGATTCCTGAGCGCGTCGGGGTGGCCCATCCGCATGGACGGGGCGCGCCTGAGCGCGGAGGGCTTCAATGCAGGCATCCCCAAGCCGCCACGGGAGATCGCGGCGAAGCACCGCTCGGCTTCGCCCGCGCTCTGCAGGAGGTCTACCGCATCGCGCACGGCCGATCTGGTTCCCCCGGTCGCGTTCAGTTTGGGAAGGATGATGCGAGCGGCGCGGATCGCCGCCTCGCCCGAGAGATCCGTGGTGGGAATCTCCCGCTTCAACCCTTCCATCATCGACCAGCGCACGCGTTCTCCCGGACCGCGATGCGCAACCGAGATGGCCCACCCCTCCGAGGAATCGCTCTGCACGAGTTTCGTATTATCGACGTGACTGGGGGTCAGCTCCAACCGGGTGCCGCCGTCGATCGGGATGCGGGCGATGACGTGCCTCAATCGCCGGTAGTGCACGGCTCCCTGGAAGGTGTAGTTGAGAGCAGTGACCACCCCGCCGCTGAGCAGCCCCGCGACTGGTCCCGCCAACACGACGCCGCCAACCACGAGTGCCCCGGCACCGCCGAGCAGGAAGTACTTCCGTCGTCTTCTCCCGAACTGATCGCCATAACGCCAGGCAGCCAGCTCCGGACGTTGCGGCTCCCCGATGCGTACCAATGTCAGACCGTCGGCGAGGCGCGCCAGGCCGATGTTGTCTGTCGAGACGCGGAGGCGCGTGTCCCTGAAACTCCGCTCGCACTCTTCTATCGCCTCCCACCGCTCCTCCAGCGGTGTGAGGTTCCACTGGCCGCAACTGGTGCACACCACCCAGAGGCGCCCCTTCGCGGCGTCGAAGGCGAGCCGACGCCCGACCGGGAAGTGCTCGATCATCTCGTTCGCGCCGAGCAGCTTGTGGCAGAAGATGCAGTTCCTGAACATCCGCTAAAGCTAGCAGGGCTGGCCGACGGGGTCAGGTTTTGCATGGGTGATGCTCACGCACGACACAGGACCTGACCCAGCTACCAGACCGATATGGCGACTGTAGCAAATTCAGTAACCGACATACCGGCACCACTCGATCACCGGCGCGTGCTCGTGGCGTTCAGCGGCCTCCTGCTCGTTCTGCTTCTGGCCGCGCTCGACTCCACCATCGTCGCGACTGCGCTCCCCACCATCGTGGGCGAGCTGGGCGGAGTCGCGCAGCTCTCCTGGGTGGTCACGGCCTACCTCCTCGCACAGACCGTCGTCACGCCGCTCTACGGTAAGCTCGGCGACCTCTATGGGCGGAAGGGAATCCTGCAGGGCGCGATCGTCATCTTCCTGGTGGGCTCCGCGCTCTGCGGGATGAGCCGCAACATGTGGGAGCTCATCGCCTTCCGCGCCATCCAGGGGCTGGGGGGTGGAGGACTCACGGTCACGACGCAGGCCGTGGTGGGCGACATCGTCTCGCCACGTGAGCGCGGGCGTTACCAGGGACTATTCGGCGCCGTGTTCGGCGTGGCGAGCATCGCCGGCCCGCTCATTGGCGGCTACTTCACCACGCACCTCAGCTGGCGCTGGATCTTCTACATCAACCTCCCGCTCGGGATAGGGGCGATGGTGGTGCTCGCCGCCACGCTTCCCGCATCGGCCGAGCGGGTGCGCCGCTCCGTCGACTACCTCGGCTCCGCGCTTCTCGCGGTTCTGCTCAGCGCGATAGTACTGGTAGCCGACGTCGGCGGGAGCGGCGTGGCGTGGAGCTCGCCCACCATGCTCGCGTTGATAGCGGTCGCGATCGTGGCGTTGGTGGGGTTTCTCTTCGCCGAGCATCGCGC
This sequence comes from Gemmatimonadaceae bacterium, assembly GCA_035700125.1. Taxonomy (GTDB): domain Bacteria; phylum Gemmatimonadota; class Gemmatimonadetes; order Gemmatimonadales; family Gemmatimonadaceae; genus JADGGM01. The sequence continues at coordinate 12,473 of DASSOX010000291.1, read as the reverse complement.
GGCGGAGCCGGTGCTCCCGCTCAGGCTCTTCAGGAACCGGTCGTTCTCGGTGACATCGGCGATAGGCCTAATCGTTGGCTTCGCACTCTTCGGGTCGGTGACGTACCTCCCCGTCTTCCTGCAGCTGTCAATGGGGTCGAGCCCGACCGCGTCGGGGTTGCAGATGACACCGATGATGGGTGGCATGCTCGTCACGTCCATCATCTCCGGTCTTCTTATCAGCAGGTGGGGGCGCTACAAGGTCTTCCCCATCATCGGCACGGCGGCGGCCACCGTGGGACTCGTCCTGTTCTCGCGCATGACGCCCGAGACCAGCCTGCTCGGCGCGTCGGTGGCGATGCTCGTGCTCGGCCTGGGGCTCGGCATGGTGATGCAGGTGCTGGTGATCGCGGTGCAGAACGCGGTGGACTATCGCGATCTCGGCGTGGCTACGTCGGGCGCCACGCTCTTCCGGCTGGTGGGCGGCGCGCTGGGCACCGCGGTGCTCGGGGCGATCTTCGCTTCGCAGTTGAGCGCGAACCTGGCGCATCTACTCCCCGGCGGCGCCGCCGCGGTGGCCGACGCGACGCGGGCGCTCGATCCCGAGACGCTGGCTACCATTCCGCCAACGACGCGTGCGCTCTACGTGCAGGGGTTCACCGCATCGCTCTCCACGATGTTCATCGTGGCCGCGGGGATCTCGCTCCTGGGCTTTCTGCTCACCTGGCTCCTCCCCGAGCAGCCGCTCCGCGAGACTGTGGCCGCCGCGAGCGCGAACGTCGGCGGCGATATGGGCGAGACCTTCCCGATGCCCACCAGCGACGACTCGCTCCCCAAGTTGCTCCGCGGGATCAGCATCCTCGCCGATCGCGACGTGAGGCGGCAGTACATCGAGCGGATAGTAGAGCGCGCGGGCCTCGACCTCTCCCCGGCCGCGGCGTGGATGATGGTGCGTGTGAACAGGGATCCGTATGCCGACCCCGCGGCGCTCGCGCAGAAGTACGACGTGAGCGAGGAGCGGCTGCGAGAGGGTCTCGCGGAGTTGAGCAAACGCCGGCTCGTGGTGGCGCAGCCGGAGCCCGTTGCAGCCGGATCGCTGGACCGGGCGCCGATGATTGCCGGCTCGGTGGATGGCACGCATGGAGCGGCCGCGTCCAGCTCGCGGCACGCGACCGTGGTACCTCTCGCGCTCACGCCGGCTGGCAGCGAGGTGCTCGAGCGTCTCGTCGCCGCGCGTCGCGAGCAGCTCGCCGAGCTATTCGCCGAATGGGGACCGGAGAAGCACGAGCGGATAGTGAAGATGCTGAATCGCCTCGCGCGCGAGCTGGTACCCGAGGCGCAGCCGGGAGACGCCGGCAGAGTCGCTGCCTCCTCCGTGCGCGAGAGAGTCTGACCAGCCGGCGACGACCACGACCTCGGATCGAGCACACGAGCACGGCTGATCGCACCACGGCGGGTACCAGCGACCGCGCCGCATATCGTGCCATCGAATCTGCCGCGGAGGCTACTCGTGCCGCAGCGCGAGTAGCGGGTCGATCCGGGTCGCGCGCCGCGCAGGGATGTAGCTGGCGACGAGCGCCACGGCGCCCAGGAGGAATGACGTGGCCAGGAAGGTAAGCGGATCGGATGGCCGCACACCGTACAGGAAGCTCGACATGAAGCGACCGAGGGCCAGCGCCCCCACGAACCCCGCGGAGGCGCCGACGACCGCGAGCACCAAGGCCTGTCCGACGACGACTCTGATCACGTCGGCTGGTCGGGCGCCGAGCGCCATGCGGAGGCCGATCTCGTGGGTGCGCCGCGATACGGAATAGCTCATGACGCCGTAGATCCCCACCGCGGCGAGCATGATCGCGACGGCCGCAAAGGTTGCCAGCAGGAAGAGATTGAAGCGCGGCTGCGCCGTGGAACGGGCGACGACCGCATCCATGGTCCGGACCTCGGACACTGGCAGATTTTCGTCCAGCGACCAGACTACGTTCCGGACCGCGGGCGCGAGCGCGGCCGCGTCTCGACTCGTCCGAATGACCAGCGTCTGATATGCGATGTGCGCGCCCGAGTCCTCGAGATAGGATCGGTTCTGCAGGAAAGGCAGATAGATCTCCTCGTGCTTCGCTGCCGTCCAATCTCCCTGCACAGCGTTCTTCACCACGCCTACTACCGTGAGCCAGCTCGTGGAATCCCGCTCCGGGCGATCCAGTGTGATGCGCTTGCCGATCGGGTCCTCCCCGGGCCAGTAGCGGCTGGCCAGGAACTCGTTGACTACGACCACTGCGGGAGCGCTCAGGTCGTCGCTCTCGTTGACATCGCGCCCGCGCAGAACGGGGATCTGCATCGTCCTGAAGTAGCCGGGAAAGACGACCCGGTACGTGGCCGCCGGGGCGTCGGCCGGGTGCACCAACGGACGCCCTTCCACCCGGAAGGTGCGGCCCCACTCGTCTCCCGCGAGTGGGAGATGGTTTATGGCGCTGGCGGAAACCACGCCTGGAAGTGTCCGCACTCGCTGGAGCAGCTGCTCGTAAAAGATCGCCCTCCGCTCCGGTGCGGCTTCTCTCGAGCCGGCGACGGGGACCACCATCGTCAGCAGCTCGTGTGGATCGAATCCAGGATCTATCGCCCGCAGCGCGATGAAGCTGCGGATCATGAGCCCGGCGCCCACGAGCAGCACCAGTGCCATCGCGAACTCCGAGGCCATCAACAGACTGCGGAAGCGATTGCGCGCGATCCCTTCCGTGGATCCGCGTCCACCTTCCTTGAGCGCGTCGTTCGGATCTGTAGCCGATGCCCGTAGAGCCGGCACCACGCCGAAGCCCACGCCCGTCAGGAGCGAGACGACCAGCAGGAAGAGCAGCGCTCGCGCGTCGAGTCCGATGGTCTCGATCCGCGGTATCCCGGCGGGGCCGAGCGCCACGAGGGCGCGTATCCCACCGAGTGCCAGGAGCAATCCCGCACCGCCTCCGAGCAGCGCCAGCAACAGGCTTTCGATGAGGAGCTGGCGCATCACGCGCACTCGGCTGGCGCCGAGCGCGGTTCGCAGCGCGAGCTCCCTTCTGCGTGCAGCCGCACGGGCCAGCAGCATGTGAGCGACGTTGGCGCACGCGATGAGGAGGACGAAGCCTACCGCGGCGAGCTCCACGAGGAGCGCCGGCCGGATGTCGCCCACGACTTTGTCCTTCAACGGCTGGAGTGAGATGTCCCGATTAGTCCCTGGATACTCCCGCTCGAGGCGCGTGGTTACGGCGGCCATCTCGGCCTGTGCCTGCCGCATGCTCACGCCGGGTGCGAGTCGCGCGAAGACGCGAAGGCTGTTCGCCTCACGGCCCTTCGCGGCATCGACTACCAGGGGCGCCCAGAGCTCGGCCTTCGTCGCCCAGAATGGAGCGAACTTGAAGTCCCGCGGCATCACGCCGACGACGGTGTACTGCGCCCCATCGAGCGTGATCGATCCACCCACGATGCGCGGGTCGCCACCGAAGCGTCGCTGCCAGAACGAGTAGCCGAGGACCACCTCGTGCTCCGCGCCGCGCTCGCCTTCTTCCGCCAGGAAGGTGCGTCCGAGCAGTGGCGCTATGCCCAACGTGGGGAAGATGCTCGGCGTCACGTGGAGAGCCCAGAGCTTTTCTGGCTCCTCAGCGCCGGTCGCGTTAGGAGTCCAGTATTCGGCGGCCCCCATGCTCTCGAAAGAACGGCTCTGGTCGCGCCAGTCCGCGAAGTTGGCGGGCGACACGGGCCCGTCACCGTCGTGCAGGATCACCGCGAGTCGTTCAGGATTCTCGTAGGGGAGGGGCCGTATGAGAACCGCGTCGACGACGCTGAAGATCGCTGCGTTGGCACCGATGCCGAGCGCCAGGGCGAGCACCGCGGCCGCCGTGAACGCGGGGGTGCGAGCGAGCATCCGCGTGCCATACCTGACATCCTGCGCAATGGTATCGAACAGCGCACCGTTTCGCTCGACGCGTAGCTCATTCGTATCGAGCGTGCGCTCGGTCGCCCGCCCGTGAAGAACTTTCCGCCAGAGACCGGAAGCCCGCGTCGCTATCGACATCGGTCACCTCACCAGGTTGCCTGCAACACCAGCGCTTTTGCGAGTGACAGGTAGACACCCGACGAGTCCGGATGGTTTGCTGGAGCGGGCGGGGCGCTCGGCGTCCTGCCGCGGTGCACCACCCGCCGGGTCGATGGGCGCGTCCGTGCGCGGGTCCGGCTGTCGTTCCGTGTTATGATTCCTGTCGAGATGGTTTCCAGAGCCGATCCAGCGTAGGCACCCGAAATGTCCGACCCTACTCGATCCAGCATCCGCGCGCCCGACTTCCCAACGAACCTGGACTGGTTGAACACCGGCGGCCGGCAACTCTCGCTCGAGGAGCTGCGCGGGAAGATCGTTCTTCTCGATTTCTGGACGTACGGCTGAATCAACTGCATCCACGTAATTCCGCAGTTGCGGGATCTCGAGAAGAAGTACCCGCAGTCGCTCGCGATAGTGGGCGTACACAGCGGGAAGTTTCGCGCGGAGCGTGAGACCGATCGCGTTCGCGACGCTGCGCTGCGGCTCGGCAACACGCATCCCATCATCAACGACCGACAGTTCCGCGTCTGGCGCGGCTACGCGGTGAATGCGTGGCCCACGCTCGCCGTGGTCAACACCGAAGGGCGCGTGTTGGGCATGCACGCGGGCGAGTTCACGCTGGAGCAGTTCTCGCCGTTCATCGATGAGCTCATCGCCGCGTACACCGCCGACGGTACGTTGCGCACGGAAGAGCGACACTTCCGTCCTGATGAGCCGAACGTGGCGCCCACGACGCTTCGCTATCCGGGGAAGGTGGCAGTGGATGGCGACCGGCTGGCAATCGCCGACAGCGGCAACAACCGCGTGATCATCGCGCGCATCTCCAGCGATGATGCGCGAGCCACCACCGAGCGCGTGGCCGGTACCGGCACTCGTGGCTTCGCCGACGGCGTGGACGGCAGCTTCGACTACCCGCAGGGGCTGGCCTTCGATGGTGACACGCTGTACGTGGCTGACGCCGGCAATCACGCGATCCGCGCTGTGAACATTGCCACCGGCGAGATCAGCACGGTCGCCGGCACCGGCCGTCAGCTCCGCACTCGCGATGACCAACACGCCGGGGCAATGTCCTCGCCGTGGGATGTGACACTTATCGGCCGCACGCTGTACATCGCGATGGCCGGGATCCACCAGCTCTGGTCGCTCGACCTAACCACGCGCGCGACCAGCGTGAACGCCGGCACTTTCCGCGAGGACATGGAAGACGGTCCGCACGCCAAGGCGGCCCTCGCACAGCCCATGGGCATCGCATCCGGCGCCGAGCGGCTCTACTTCGTGGACTCCGAGACGAGCGCCGTGCGCTGGTCCGACATCGACCCCGCCGGCCGAGTGGGCACCATCGCCGGAACTGGCCTCTTCGACTTCGGTGATCGCGATGGCACGGGCGATGACGTGCTGATGCAGCATGCGCAGGGCATCTCTCGCCACCCGGATGGCCGTCTGCTCGTGGCCGACTCGTACAACGACGCGCTCAAGTGGGTGGATCCCGCCACACGCGCCGCCACCACCTGGGTGCGCGACCTCCACGAGTCGGGTGGCGTCGCGTGCGGTCGAGACGCCGCATACGTCGCCGACACCAACGCGCATCGGGTAATCCGGGTGAGCTATCGAGAGGGCGAGGCGGTCGAGGTCGATCTCGTCTAGAGAACGCTGAGAGATGACACTGCCGCTCCCTAAACAGCGGCCGACTCGAGGTTCTCCTCGAGATGCTGGACCTGTTTCATTCCAACCAGCCCCGCCGAGATGACCGGCAGCGAACGAACGAACGCGATAGCGCGCTGGGCGTCGGTGGCATGGCCGGGAATCGCATCGTGGAGTTGTGCTGGCAGGTCCGCGGCGAGCTTCCCCTGCAGGAGCGTCGCGCTCGCGACCACGCTCACGCCGAGTGCGGCGGCGGTTTCGATCAGGGTCATGGAGCGATCCTTCACACGCTGAGTGGGCGCGCGCACGGCCTCCGTGAAAGCGAGATTCACCGGGAGCTGTACCACCCTGAAGTGATGTGCGTCGCCCGCAACCTCGTGCGCGAGCTCGACCAGATCGGCGAGCTCCAGATGGCCGCGCGAGTCGGGCGCTGACCGGAAGCCGTTCCAGGTCGCGCAGCCGTACACCCCGATCTCGCCGCGCTCGCAGCGCTCCTCCAGTAGCTCGAACGCCTTGCCCAGACGCGCGAACAGCTCCTCGATCGTGACGGCATCGAGCTGCTGCTCGGGGTTATGGACGTAATAGACGTCTATCGCATCGAGCCCCAGGTTCGCGCGGCTGCGCTCGAGCTGCGATGCGAGGTAGCCGGGCGCGAGACAGTGTCCACCGCCCACCACGTCGTCGGGCTTCATGACATCGCGCTCGAAGTACTCGCGCGTCACGTACTCCTGGTACTCCTCGCGCGTGGCGGGCGCACTCCCGTCGAGCGGGATGTAGCCGCCCTTCGTGCACACCACGACTTCGTCGCGCGCGACCACTCCGTCGGCGATCACCTGCGCCAGCGCGCGTCCGAACGATCGCTCGGAGCGCTGACACCTGTAATTGATCGCGGTGTCCAGGAGGTTGACCCCGCGCTCCAGCGCCGCGCGCGCTGTCCCGGCGTACCCGTCATCATCCGCGTCGTCGCACTCGCCCAGGTAGCTACCGAGCCCCACCGACGACACGCGCATGCCATCCCTGCCGAGCGCACGATAGAAGTCATCGGCGTAACGCTCGGCGAAACGTGCCTCGAATCTGGCGGTCCCCTCGGCCGTGGCGAGTCCCGGTATTCGCGCGGGAGTCTTGCCCGAGCGGGAGGATGGCGTGCTGGTCACATGCTCACGCTACTGGCCGGGGTCGTGAGAAGCAAGATGAGCCGGGTCGGCGGCTGTAACGGGCTTCTTTTGGGAACCGGAAGTTAACTACCCTCTCATGTTGCACAGCTCAAAGCGGCCAGGTCGGCGCCCCATTCCTCATCGCTGCGCGCCTTGGTCGCGCGGAAGTCGATGCCCATCGTGCCGAACTTGGCGGCGCTGGACGATTGCGGGGCGCCAGCGTAGACGTCCACACGGTTGGTGATTTCGAATCCGACGAATCCGGCGGCGACGACCGTCGCCCGGAGCTCCGCTTCGAGCAGAGCTCCGGCGATTCAGCCCTTCCAGAGGTCGATGTCGCGCTTGCCCTTCTCGCCGACCTCTCTATCGACGAGAATGTCACCGATCTGGAGGCGGCCGCCTGGCTTGAGGACGCGGGCCATCTCCTGGAGCGCGGCGAACTTGTCGGGAAAGAGGTTCAGGACGCCGTTCGAGATCACGACGTCGGCCCAGCCGTCCTCGACCGGGAGCGACTCGGCGAATTCCTGATGGAAGCGGGTGTTGGTAAACCCTGCAACGGCCGCGTTGGTGCGGGCCTTGTCGAGCATTGCGGCCGTCATGTCGATGCCGACGACCATGCCGGAAGGTCCGACCATCCTTGCCGCGATGAGGCTGTCGATGCCCGCGCCGCAGCCCACGTCGACGACGTGCTCACCCGCCGAGAGAACGCCCAGGGAGAAGGGGTTGCCGGTCCCGGCGAAAGAGGCGATGGTGCTCTCCGGGATGCCGTCGAGCCACGCGTCGTCGTACCCGAGGATCCCCGCCAGGCGCCGGCCGGTGTGGAAGTGGAAGCCGTGCGACGGCTGCGTGGCCACTACGTCGTACTCGTCGCGGATAGCGTCGCGCAGCGCCTCCACATCCAGTCCGTCGATGGCGTGACTCACGCCCGGGAGGTTGGTCGCGTCAGCAGGCTTCATGATCATACCCCGACGAGAGAGGTGCTGAACAGCCTCACGGCCAGCAGCAGTCGGCCGGCGTGCACCACTTAAAGATTGCCGGAATTACCTGTCAAGCCCCGATTGCGGGCCACGCGAGTGCAGGGCCGTCTCTCGCCATCCATCGCGCCACTTCGCTTCCCGGGTGTCTCGATGCACCTTTCGACTCGGGTCGCGCCCGCCCGCATCCCGCCCCAATCCCCCGCTACACGTGAACTCTCACGGAGATGAGGTCTTGAAGCATCCGCTCTGTCTTTCGATTCTCGCGCTCGCCCTCGCCGCATGTACCGGGTCCACTCAGGTGAAGCCGGCGCCGGCCCCCACCCCCGCCCAGGCCGGAGCTCCCGTCCGTGTGGACTCGCTCCCCACGGTAATCATGATGGCGCCGGCGACGAAGGAGATCACCACTCCCTCGCTCGTCACCGGGAACCTCGAGGAGTTCGCGCGGCTCGGTCGCATGGATCTACCCGGGCCCAACCAGTACCGCGCGGCCGACGGCTCCCCCGGCCCGGAGTACTGGCAGCAGCGCTCCGACTACAAGATCACCGCCACCCTCGATACCGCGGCGAAGAGCGTGAGTGGCAAGGTCGCCATCACCTACACCAACAACTCGCCCGACACGCTCCGCTTCGTCTGGCTGCAGCTCGATCAGAATCTCTACAGGCCGAACAGCACCGGCTCGGCGCTCTTCCCCGAGGATTCGCGCTGGGGCGTGCGCGGCTTCCGCGGCGGCTACGACATCGAGAACCTCACCGTCAACGGAAAGTCCGCGCACTCGCACGTGAACGACACCGAGATGCGCGTGGATCTCCCGCAGGCGCTCGTGCCGAACGGAGGGAAGACCACCATCGCGATGAATTTCAGCTTCAACGTCCCCGAGCACGGCTCCGATCGCATGGGACGCGACGGCACGCTCTACGAGATCGCGCAGTGGTACCCGCGGATGTACGTCTACGATGACGTGCGCGGCTGGAACACCGACCCGTACATCGGCCAGGGCGAGTTCTACCTCGAGTACGGCGACATAGACTTCTCCGTCACCGCACCCGCGGGCTACGTGATCTCAGGGAGCGGCGTTCTCCAGAACCCGAGCGATGTTCTCACCGCCGCTCAGCGCCAGCGCCTCGCGCGCGCGTCGAAGTCGGATTCGGTAATCGCGATCATCACGAAGGCAGAAGCCGTCGCGAAGCCCACGAGCGGCACCAAGACCTGGCGCTTCACCGCGAAGAATGTGCGCGACGTGGCCTGGGCCGGCGCGCCCGACTTCCGCTGGGACGCCACGAGCTACGACGGCATCATAACGCAGGCGCTCTACCAGTGGCCCAAGGCGGGCGTGGGCTGGGAGAGCGGAGCGGAGAACACGCAGTGGACCATCCGCCTCTACTCCCAGCTCGTGCAGCCCTACCCCTACCCGCAAGCAACTTCGATAGCGGGCCCGGTGGGCGGGATGGAATACCCGATGTTCGTCTTCGTCCACTACGCCGATCAGCCCGACGGCGCCTTCGGCACGATAGACCACGAGCACGGCCACGAGTGGTTCCCGATGGTGGTGGGCTCCAACGAACGGCGCTACGCGTGGATGGATGAAGGGCTCAACACCTACATCAACACTTTCTCCAACGAGCGTCGCAACGGTGGCAAGAGTCTCTGGCCATCGTACATGGGCAACTGGCGCACGGTGGTGGAGAACGGCACGCAGTCGCCGCTCATGACGATGCCCGACCGCATCAACGCGGGCGCGCTCGGCGCGATCGGCTACCGCAAGCCGGCCGCGGTGGTTCTCGCGCTCCGCAACCACGTGGTGGGCGCCGAGACCTTCGACCGCGCCTTCCGCGAGTACACGCGCAGATGGTCGTTCAAGCATCCCACGCCCGCAGACTTCTTCCGCACGATCGAGAATTTCACCGGCGACGACCTCTCCTGGTTCTGGCGCGGCTTCTTCTACACGACCGACGTGCTGGACATCGCCATCGACTCCGTCGCAACGACTCAGTCCAGCGGCGGCACCACGGCGATGGTGACGCTCGTGAAGCGCACCTCTATACCGTTCCCGGTGGAGATCCGCTTCAAGCTCGCCGATGGCAGCACGCAGGACGCGCGGCTCCCCGTGCAGATCTGGACGCAGGGCGACCGCTACACCGCGGCGATCCCCGTGCGCGCGCGAGTGGTTGGCGCGCGGCTCTGGCCCGTGCCAACGGTTCCCGACTGGGATGCGGAGAACGACGTTTGGGGCGATGCGCCCGCGGCCGAGCCGGTTCCGCCGGTTACGACGGGCGGCCTGGCCAGTCCGATCAGTGATGGCAGGTAGAGCCGGGTGAAGTGAGAAACATTGTTGGCACCTCGGTGTCCGCGGCTTACATTTTGTTGAAGCGCAGATAGCACCCGCTCCCGGATCGAAAGGTCCGGGGGCGGGTGGTTCGCTACTCCCGCATCGCCCGCGCGGGACGCAGGTCACCCAAGTCAGAGGAGCACAAGCAAACAATGCCAGGGTTCGGCTTTTTAGCCTCGCATTGGTGGCAGGCCGTGTTGTTCGTCATCATCGCCGGCCACATCACCAACGTTTGTGTCACGCTCTTTCTGCACAGAAACCAGACCCATCGCGGCGTGACCTTCAGCAAGGTCGCCGAGGTCCCGATGCGGATCTGGCTCTGGCTCTCCACTTCCATCGTCACCAAGGAGTGGGTGGCCTGCCATCGAAAGCATCACGCCTTCGCCGACCGTGAGGGCGACCCGCACAGCCCCGTAATCGAAGGACTCCGCGAGATCATCCTCAAGGGTGCCTTCTACTATCGCCGCGCGGTGAAGCAGCCGGGGATCCTCGAGAAGTACGGGAAGGGCACCCCCAACGACTGGCTCGAGCGCCATGTGCTCGGACGCCTTCCCTGGCTCGGCATCATCATCATGGCGGCGATCGATATCTACCTCTTCGGCTTCTACGTCGGCCCCCTCGTGTGGGCAGTGCAGATGCTCTGGATCCCGTTCTGGGCCGCCGGGATCGTGAACGGCGTGGGCCACGCGCTCGGCTACCGCAACTTCAACGTGAAGGACGAGAGCCGGAACATCTCGCCCATCGCCATCTGGCTGGGGGGCGAGGAGCTGCACAACAACCACCATGCCGACCCGCACTCGGCTAAATTCAAGGCCAAGTGGTACGAGTTCGACATTGGCTGGATGTACATCCGCCTCCTCCAGATGGTGGGGCTCGCGAAGGTGAAGTACGCCCGCGGCTGAGCCCCGCCCGTCAGCCGGAAGGTATCAAATGGAAATAACCTGCACCCGCTGCGGCCAGACGCGCGCGGGCCTCGAGAAGATTCCGTTCCCCGGCCCCATAGGCCAGCGCGCGCAGGCCGAGATCTGCGCCGAGTGCTGGGCACTCTGGTTGAAACAGCAGACGATGCTGATCAACCACTACGGTCTGAACCTCATGGACCCCCAGGCCCGCTCCTTCCTCACCAGGAACATGGAGGCGTTCCTGTTCCGGACCGGCGGTGGGGAGGAGGTGGATACGAGTAAGCAGGGGACGATCAACTGGTAAGTTGTGAAGAGAAAGCAGAGAGCAGAAAGCAGAAAGCAGTCAACTACCAGGGTTCAGTAACCAAAGGGCTCAGGGTTCAGCTACCGCCCATAAGACCGTCATCCCGGCAAGTCGCCGGGATGACCGCGATATGGGCAGTTCACTGCTTTCTGATTTCTGCTTCCTGCTCTCTGGTTCCTGTCTCCTTTCTTCTTCTTTCTCCCTCGATACATGCGCCAATCTCTGTTCGTTCTCTCGGCTCTCGTTCTTTCCGCCTGCGCGACGGCGCATGTGAATAGTGGGACTACCGCTAACGGAGGGTCGATCGCGGCGGCTTGCAGCGGGATAGACAGCGCGGAGAAGTGGGCGGACTGCGCGCTCGGACACATGACGCCGCGGGAGAAGGCGGCGCAGATGGTGTGGCCGCAGCTCTTCGGTGACTACGTCGCCGCCGATGATCCGGAGTGGGAGCGGCTCCGCCGCTTCGTCGCCGAGGACAAGGTGGGCGGAGTGATCATCTCGGTCGGCTCGCCGCTGGAGATTGCGGCGAAGCTGAACGCGCTGCAGAAGATGAGCGACCTGCCACTTCTGGTGGGCTCGGATCTGGAGACGGGCGCTGGATTCCGCGCGCGCGGTGGGTACTTCCTCCCCAACGCGATCTATCTCGGCGGGTCCACGATCTTCCCGCCGCAGATGGCGATCGGCGCAACGGGCGACACCACGTTCGCTCATGAGATGGGGAAGGTCACTGCGCTCGAGGGGCGCGCGCTCGGGATTCACATCGGCTTTGCGCCGGTGCTCGACGTGAACAACAACCCCGCCAACCCGGTGATCAACACCAGGTCGTTCGGCGAGGACCCGCACGCGGTGGCGCGCTTCGGCGTGGCGTTCATCCACGGGATGCAGGCCAACGGGATGCTCGCCACGGGCAAGCACTTCCCGGGGCACGGCGACACGGGCGTGAACTCGCACCTCGCACTTCCCGTGGTACATGCCTCGCGCGCGCGGCTCGACAGCGTCGAGCTGGTGCCGTTCAAGGCGGCGATCGACGCGGGGGTCGCTACCATGATGACGTTCCACGGCTCCATGCCCGCGCTCGACAGCTCCGGCGTGCCGGGCACGCTCTCGCACAAGGTGCTCACCGG
>DASSOX010000290.1:0-3149 GCA_035700125.1 Gemmatimonadaceae bacterium | reverse complement strand
GGCGTGATGAAGAGCTGGGCCGTCCCCAAGGGGCCGAGCCTCGACCCGGCGGTGAAGCGGCTCGCCATCCAGGTCGAGGATCATCCGATCGAGTACAACACCTTCGAGGGAACCATCCCAGAAGGTGAGTACGGCGGTGGGACGGTGATGCTCTGGGACCGCGGCACCTACACCGCCGCAGACGATGCGACCGATCCTTCCGGCGAGCTGCAGCGCGGTTACGAGAGTGGCGAGCTGTCGTTCATCCTCGACGGCGAGCGACTGCATGGCGCCTGGGCGCTCATCCGGACGCGTCGCGGCTCGGGAAAGCAGCAGCAGTGGCTCCTCGTCAAGCGGCGCGACGACGACGCCGAGCCGGGCTCCGATGTCGTTGCCGAGTACACGACATCCGTGGCAACGGGGCGCACTATGGAGGAGATCGCGACCGGCGCGGGCAAGCGTGCCACCAGTAAGCGCGCCGGCAGCAAGCGCGCCACTACCAAGCGCGCCACCAGCAAGGGCTCTCCCGGGAAGCGCGCCTCGAGCAAGCGCACACGGTGACGGCTATCGTCGCTCGCGCGCGAGCCTCGAGCCAGCTCGAGCCGATGAAGCTGCACATCGGCACCGAGATCCCGAAGGGACCGGAGTGGGTGTTCGAGCCGAAGTACGACGGCGTCCGTGTGCTCGCCTTCGTCGAGCGCGGAAGCGTGCGACTGGTGACGCGTAACGGGCGAGACAAGGCCAAGCAATTTCCCGAGGTAGTCGAAGTGCTGGGCGCCCTCGCTTCGCGAGTACGGCGCAGCCTGGTGCTCGACGGCGAGATCGTGGCGCTGGCGCGCGGGAAGGCCGCGCGATTTCAGGCGCTCCAGACGCGCGTACATCTCGAGGATGCAAAGAATCTCACGAAGGAAACGGAGCGAGCGCCGGCCGCGCTGATCGTCTTCGATCTGCTCGTGGACGGGAGCGACGATCTCCTCGGCGAGCCGTGGTCCACGCGCCGCGAGCGGTTGGAGCGCCTGCTCGATGATCACACCTCGGCCCAGCTCAGGCTCAGCGAGGTCACGAGAGGCAACGCCAGCGCCATGCTGAAGCGCGCGCGAGCCAGGGGGTGGGAGGGGATCATCGCCAAGCGGGAGGATTCCACCTACAAGCCCGGCAAGCGCACCCACGCGTGGCTCAAGCTCAAGGTCGAGTTCCGGCAGGAGCTCGTAGTCGGCGGCTGGACGGAGCCGCGCAGGACGCGCAAGTACCTCGGCGCGCTCCTCCTCGGCTACTACGAGGGCGACCGGCTGGTCTATGCGGGAGGCGTCGGGACCGGGTTCGATCGTGACAGCCTGCGCGACATGTACGAGCGCCTGACGCGCCTGGAACGCAAGACTTCCCCATTCGTGGACCCACCGAAGACGCGCGAGCCGGCGCACTGGGTGCGACCCGTTGTCGTGGTGGAAGTGAAGTTCAGCGAATGGACCGACGACGGAAAGCTGCGCCAACCCGTATTCGTCGGCGTGCGCGACGACAAGAGCGCGCGCGAGGTGGGGCGGGAATCGACGAGCTTCCAGGAGAGCGGGTTCGGACGGAGAGGGGCGTAAGGGACCGGGCCGACCAGTCCGAATCCGGCACTCTGTCGCCTGGCCGATCTCAGCGACCGGTCCCTCCAACGCGTATCTTGAAAGCCGCAGGACGCGAGCTCATCGCTCGCAGCGTTCACACTCCCTCCTCCCCGGCCCATGCGGACCACACGCTCTCTCTCCCGCCAGTCGCTCGAAGCTTACGTCTCCCTGACCCTGCTCGCGCTACTCGCATCGCCTGGTGCGCTCCTGGCGCAGCGCGGTGGCTCGCGCGCGGGCTCGGCGCAACGCGCCTCCACCGAATCCGACTCCTCGCGCAAGTCCAACCCTGCCTCCGCGATCCGCTTCCGCGACATAGGCCCGGCGTTCTTCTCCGGACGCATCAGCGACATCGCCGTTGATCCGCGGAACAAGACCACTTGGTACGTCGGCACCGCCTCGGGCGGACTATGGAAGACCACGAATGCCGGCACCACCTGGTCGCCGATCTTCGACAAGGAGAAGTCGTACTCGATAGGCGTGGTGGTGGTCGACCCGAAGGACCCGAACATCGTCTGGGTGGGCACCGGCGAGAACAACGCGCAGCGTTCGGTCGCTTACGGCGACGGCGTCTACAAGTCGATCGACGGCGGACGCACCTGGAAGAACGTCGGGCTGAAGGAGTCGGAGCACATCGGCAAGATCATCATCGATCCGCGCAACTCGGATGTGGTGTACGTTGCCGCGCAGGGTCCGCTCTGGAGCGGCGGCGGCGACCGCGGACTCTTCAAGTCCACCGACGGCGGCGCCACCTGGAAGAAAGTTCTCGACGGCGGCGACTGGTCGGGTGCGAGCGACGTGGTACTCGATCCGCGGAACCCCGACATCCTCATCGCCAGCACCTGGCAGCGCTACCGTCGCCAGTGGGGCTACATCGCAGGCGGTCCGCAGTCGGGCGTCTACCGCTCCACGGACGGCGGCGAGACGTGGACGAAGTCGCAGGCGGGGCTGCCGAAGGAGGAGCTCGGACGCACGGGACTCGCGGTCTCGCCGGTGAACCCGGACGTGGTCTACGCGGTGGTCGAAGCGGCCAACGATGGCGGCGGCTTCTACCGCTCCGAGGACGGCGGCGTGAACTGGAAGAAGATGAGCGGCTACACGGCCACGAGTCTCTACTACCAGGAGATCTTCCCCGATCCCGTGGACGTGGATCGCGTCTACTCCATGGACGTCAGGACCATGGTCACCGAGAATGCGGGCAAGTCGTTCGCCGCGGTGGGCGAGAAGGACAAGCACGTGGACAACCACGTGATCTGGATAGACCCGGACAACACCGACCATCTTCTCATCGGCTGCGACGGCGGTCTTTACGAGAGCTTCGACCGCGGTGCGACGTACACGCACTTCTCCAACCTCCCGCTCGCGCAGTTCTATAGAGTGGAGGTGGACAACTCGCTTCCGTTCTACCGTGTCTACGGCGGTGTGCAGGACAACTCCACCGTGGGCGGCCCGTCGCAGACGCGCACCGACAACGGGATCACGAACCGCGACTGGTTCTTCACCGCGGGCGGCGACGGCTTCCAGACGCGCGTTGATCCGAAGGATCCGAACACCGTCTACTCG
>DASSOX010000289.1:0-2397 GCA_035700125.1 Gemmatimonadaceae bacterium | reverse complement strand
ACCCGCGCCGCGAGCACCACGGCGATGTAGCAGGAGCACACGAGGATGATGATCGAGGTTGCGATGTCGAACGGCTCGAGCGACACCACGCTCATGCGAAGCGGCATGATTATCGGTGACGAGAACGGCAGCCAGGCCATCGTGTAGGCGAGCTTGCTCTCCGGCGCGGTCAGCACCGGCGCGAGCGCGAACGCGCTCACTACCAGAAGCATTACCACGGGCATCTGCGCCTGCTGCGCGTCCTGCTCGTTCGTGACGGTGGCTCCCACCATCGCGAAGAGCGCGGCGTAGAAGGTGTAGCCGAGCACGAAGAAGAGAACCAGAAGCAGCGCCGATCCGAGCGAGATGTCGGGCATGAACATCGGCGTGCTCGCGATCCCGAAGTGACCGAGCACCTGGGTGCGCACCTTCATGAGTATGAAGCCCACCGCAATCCAGATCACTACCTGCGTGAGCCCTACCGCGCCGACGCCGAGCACCTTGCCACCCAGCAGCTTCACCGCCGAGACGCTGGCAACGACGACCTCCGCTACCCGGGTCTGCTTCTCCTCTATCACGCCGCGGAGTACCGCCTGCCCGTACATGAGGATCGAGAGGTAGAGAAGCATCGCCACGCCGAAGGCGAAGAACACGCTCACCTTGGCCGATGCTCCGCGGCCACGATCGGTGATCCGCTCGGCCTCCAGGTCGAGATGCATGTTGGCGAGCGCCGCGCTCTGGAAGGCGTCGAGCCCCGCCTGCTCGAGCCGCATCGCGACGACCTCGTCGCGCACGACGCGACTTATCCGGTCCATGTCGGCGCTCGACGTTGCGTTCGTGCCGGCGTAGCGCGCGGAGCGGCCGGCGACGGTGTTGGAGTCGAGTACCAAGTAGCCGCGCGTCTGCTTCGCGATGGTCTGCTTCGTGGCGAGACTCTCTGCCTCCGCCAACTGCGTGGGTACTACGGCCCGCACCTCGGTAGCCGAGGTGTCGCCGGCCAGGCCGCCATTCAGCTCGGCCGCTATCCGGTTGCCGAGATTGGTGTTCGTGGCGTCGAGGATGACTATTCGCGCGAGGTTGGCGGATGCCTTGCTGCGCGCTGCGATCCACGGCGGCACGAAGAGAAGGAGGCCGAAGACGATCGGGCCGAAGACGGTGGCGATTATGAACCAGCGCGTACGGACGCGCTCGAGATACTCGCGCGCGGTGACCACCAGGAGCTTACGCATTGTCGTTCTCTTCCTCGGTGGGGTGAAGTGCGCCCACGCGTTCCACGAAGATCCGGTGCAGCGACGCCTGTGCAAGCTCGAAGCGCGATATGTTGGCGCCCGACTCCACGAGCCGCTTCAGGAGATGCTGGGCGTCGGCTCCCGGCGCCAGTTCGATCTCGAAGGTGCGGTTGGCATCGTCCACCTTGCTCACCAGAGCGCGATCCGCGAGCACGTTGGCCACGCCGTTCAACCTTCCATCGGACAGCTCCAGCTCGACGCGCCGGCCGCCATGCTCCTCCCGCACCTGATTCACCGGGCCGTCGAGCACTTTCTCACCGCCGGCGATGATGCAGACCGAGTCGCAGAGCCGCTCGGCGCTGTCCATCATGTGCGTGCAGAAAAGAATGGTCTTGCCGCTCCGGCGCAGCTCCATCACGATGTCCTGCAGCATCTGCGCGTTGATCGGGTCGAGGCCGCTGAACGGCTCGTCGAGGATGAGCATCTCGGGATCGTGCAGCAGTGCGCCTATGAACTGCACCTTCTGCTGCATCCCTCGCGAAAGGTCGTCCACCTTGGCGTCGCCCCAGTCGCGGTCGGCGGTGCGGAGACCGAGGCGGTCGAGCCAGCCGTCAATGCGCCGGTCGGCCTCGCGGCGTCCGATGCCCTTCAACTCCGCGAGGAAGCGAAGGACGCGCCGCACCTGCATGCGGCGGTAGAGTCCGCGCTCCTCGGGGAGATATCCCACGCGGTCAATCGCACCCGTCTCGGTGTTGGGGAGGCCGAGAACGCTGATCGTTCCCTCGTCCGGCTCGATCACGTCGAGCACCATACGGATGGTCGTCGTCTTCCCCGCGCCGTTGGGGCCCAGGATCCCGTATACCGTGCCTCGCGGCACGGTGAGCGAGAGGCCGCGCACCGCGATATGGCCATCGTAGCGCTTGACGACGTTGCGAATCTCTATTGCGGGCTCGGGCATGCGGGAGGGAAAGGCGGGATGGGATGGGGAGAGGGGAGCAGCCGATGGACGATCGAGTCAGCGGTCTGCTTCCATCGCGTGCCTTCAATGTGGGGCCGGGTCACTCGTGGTGCCAGACTCCCCGAAGTCACGCAGCACGATCGTGGACTGATCGCCGGCCTTGCCCGTCATTCGCCGCGCCCGACATATTCGCGAATGATCGCAAAGACCCTCGTTTTCGTGTTGGCAGCG
>DASSOX010000288.1:0-3550 GCA_035700125.1 Gemmatimonadaceae bacterium | reverse complement strand
AGAGCCGCAGTCGGGGCAGGTGCCCATGAAGGCAGCGCCGTTACCGAGTGAGTCGAGGCTCATCTGGAGCTCGGCGGCGCTGTCGCCGGCGGTGATCTGCTCGCGAGCAGGCGCCGCCGCAACGCGGGGAGCTGCCGGAGCCTCGGGCTCGTCGAGCAACTCCTGCTGCACACCTTGCTTCTCGCGGTACCACATTTCGATCGCGATACCAATCGCATCGGGCACCGAGAGAACCTTGTTGGGGCCGAGTCCGATCGGGCGATCCGACGCAATCCCGCGGAGCTGGCGGTGCACCTGCATGATCGGGATTCCGGAACGGAGCGAGAGCGAGATCAGGCGGCCCATCGCCTCCACGTCGGCCATCGCCGCGCCGCCCGCCTTGCCGAGCGTGATGAACACCTCGAAGGGCTGGCCGCGGTCGTCCTCGGTGATTGTCACGTACATCGTGCCCAGCGGCGTGTCCATGCGGCGCGTGGTGCCGCGGAGCATGTCGGGCCGCGACCGTTTCGCGCGCCGCTGCGCATTCTCGGCCTCGCTCTCGTAGAGCGCCTTCTTGAGCCGCTCGATCTCGGCGTCGGCCTCGGCGAGCTGACCCTGCAGCTCACCGAGCTCACGCTTGTCGCCGGTGCCGCCGCTCCGAGCCGCCGTCGCCTGCTCGGTGGCGCCGGTGGAGAGCACCTGGTTGTCGCGCGAGCCGTCGCGGTACACGGTGACACCCTTGCAGTGGAGCTCGTACGCCAGCTCGTAGATCGTACGCACATCATCCACCGTGGCCGTGTGCGCGAAGTTGGTGGTCTTCGAGATCGCCGAGTCGCAGTGCTCCTGGAAGGCCGCCTGCATGCGGATGTGCCACTCGGGCGAGATCTGGTTGGCGGTGACGAACACGCGCTGCCAGCGCTCGGGCACCTCGGGGAAGTCGATGCTGCCCGTCTTCGCGATCCGCTCGATCAATTCCTCGGAGTACCACCCTTCACGCTTTGCGATCTCGAGGAAGTCTTCGTTCACGTCGGGCATCATCACACCCGCCTGGTTCCGCATGAACGCCACGGCGAAGAGCGGCTCGAGTCCCGACGAGCAGCCAGCGATGATCGAGATAGTCCCCGTGGGGGCGATGGTAGTCACGTTGCAGTTGCGGAGCATCTGCATCGGGCGAATGCGCTCGCCGTTCTCATCGCGCGCGCAGGTCTCGTCCGGACCCCAGATGGAACGCGCCCACTCGGGGAAGGGTCCGCGCTCGTTGGCGAGTCGCTGGCTCTCGCGCTTCGACTCCACGTCCACGAACTCCATCACCTTCCGCCCCATCTCCACGCCCTCGGGCGAGTCGTAGGCGATGCCGAGCCGCACGAGCATGTCGGCGAAGCCCATCACGCCGAGCCCGATGCGACGGATACGCTTGGAGAGAGCGTCGATTTCGGGGAGCGGATACTTGTTTACGTCGATGATGTTGTCGAGGAAGTGCGTGGCGAGGTGGATGTCGCTGCGCAGCGCATCCCAGTCCATCACGCCGTCCTTCACGTAGTAGCCGACGTTGATGCTCCCGAGGTTGCAAACGTCGTATGCCAGGAGCGGCTGCTCGCCGCAATTATGGACGACAAACCCGTTGGCGACGAACGAGTGCGTGATCGGCTCCGTCAGATCATAGACAGTCTCCTCCCCGAGCGGCTCGAGCGCCTGGAAACGTGCCGTGAAACTCTCGCGGTATGGCCCCCGGCCGGCATAGTCACCGAGCCGCGACACCAGCGTGTTCTGCTTAACCGTTCCGAGAAACCCGATCTCTTCGGCGAAGCGCACCACGTTGTCCTTTCCGATCACGAGATCGTGATCCGCCTTGCTCTGATATCTGCGCCCGCCGATCTCCACTGCCCGATCAGGATGACGGTTCGCGTACAGGCGCGAAACGATTCCAAAATTGAGGAGCATCCGCTGAACATCGCGAAGTAGCGGAAGGGAGATGGAAGTGAGGCGAACGCTGACGCCTTTCGCGGCCGTTCCACTCACGTGCCCGTCAGCGGTCCATAGCGCCTGGAGGAAGGCGCGCTGCATCTCCTCGGAGCCGCGGAACACCGCCACAGGCACCCGCTCCAGCTTCGACTCGGCCGAGAGCCCGAAGCGCTCCGCAACGATCGCGCGCAGGCGGATCGAGCTCACCGTGGCGAGCTCCCGCGCCGGAATATCCACCACTCCCACGGGATAGCGCGCGGAGGACGGATTCTGACCAAGGACCTCGTTCACGTCGCTCGAGAATGCCGGCGCGAGCTCTCGATCGGCTCCCCAGAAGCCGAGCACCGCGCCGTGACCACTCGTGCCGGTGATGTGCCCATCGGCAATCAGCCAACCGAGCACGCGTCCCTCGGCCGCCGTTCCTTCGCCGCCAAAACCGCCCTTCCGGTTCAGAAGATGCAGCCCGTCGCCCTCCCTCAGGTCACGCGCCTCGACCCAGCCGCGCGATGTCATGAAGCGATGGTCCGCGGTGACCTTGACTTCGTAACCCTCGCGCGTGGTCACTCTGTACACCGGCTTCACGCCGGTGGTGAACGGGACGCCCGCCGGACCATGAGCACCCGCGCTGAAGCGCGCATCGAGCGTCACGGGCAGCGCCATCTCGCGCTCCACGAGCTCGCTTATCGGATACATCCCTTCCGCGGTATAGACGAGGGTATCACCCGTCACGCACGGATTCGTCGCCTCGTAGCTCCCGAGCTGCGGCACGGGGTTGTACCGGTTGGCCTCGTCGATGAAGAACACGCCGGGCTCGCCGGTGCGCCACGCGCCGTCGATCATCTTGTTCCAGACCTCGCGCGCATCGAGCTCGCCCGCCTTCTCGCCGGTGCTCGGATCGATGAGATCGTAGCTCTGCCCCGCCCTCATCGCCTCCATGAACTTCGAAGTGACCGCCACGGAGATGTTGAAGTTCACGATCTGCGTGAGGACTTCCTTGCAGGTGATGAACTCCAGAATGTCGGGATGATCGATGCGCAGGATCCCCATGTTCGCGCCGCGCCGCGTACCGCCCTGCTTCACCGCGTCGGTGGAAGCGTCATACAGCTTCATGAACGACACGGGGCCCGAGGCCACACCCGTGGTGGAGCGCACCATAGATCCCTTGGGGCGCAGCCGCGAAAAGGAGAAGCCCGTGCCTCCGCCGCTCTGGTGGATGAGCGCCATCGAGCGGAGCGTGTCGTAGATCCCGTTCTGCCCGTTCGAGAGCGAGTCTTCCACGGGGAGAACGAAGCACGCCGAGAGCTGGCCGAGCGGACGCCCCGCGTTCATGAGCGTGGGGGA
Organism: Gemmatimonadaceae bacterium; assembly: GCA_035700125.1. Lineage (GTDB taxonomy): Bacteria > Gemmatimonadota > Gemmatimonadetes > Gemmatimonadales > Gemmatimonadaceae > JADGGM01. Next base: position 268 of record DASSOX010000288.1, on the reverse strand, counting down.
GTTCGGCTCGAAGCGGCGCTCCGTCATGAGCCGATAGAACTCCTCGGCCACTGCTTCCACGGCTCCTTCGCTCGCACCATAACGCTGATCCGCACCAGCCACCACGGTGGCTACACGCCAGAATAGTTGCTCCGGTCGTTCCACCGGCGCGCCACTCGAGTCCTTGACCAGATAACGCTTCTCCAGAACGATCCGCGCATTCTTGGTCAACGACACGGGCGTGGCGGGCGGCTTGGATGGCAGGGACATAGTGACGACTCCTCGGTTG
>DASSOX010000287.1:0-4852 GCA_035700125.1 Gemmatimonadaceae bacterium | reverse complement strand
TGAGAGCGGCGGCCGGCGCGTGAATGTCGGCGACACGGAGAGGTGGCTCTCCATAGCGGGGGGCGCGGCGCTCGCGCTCTACGCGCTGAAGCGGCGCTCGCCCGCGTCGGTCGCGCTGGCGGCCGGGGGCGCTGCGCTGATTGGGCGGGGGGCCACGGGTCACTCGCCCGTCTACCAGCGGCTCGGCGTGGATACCGCCGACCCCGAGGCGGTTCGGCAGAATGTGCTTGCGGCGGTGCTCCCATCGAGGAAGCTCGAGGCGGAGCGCGCCTACACCATCATGCGGCCGCGGCACGAGCTCTACGCCTTCTGGCGCGACTTCGAGAACCTCCCGCACTTCATGGAGCACCTCGAGTCGGTCACCGTGATGGGCGACGGCCGCTCGCACTGGGTCACGAGGGCACCCATCGGAAAGCCCGTCTCGTGGGACGCGGAGATCACCGAAGATATAGAAGACCGCATCATCGCCTGGCGCTCGCTTCCCGACTCGGTGGTGGAGAACACCGGCCAGGTGCAGTTCAGCGACGCGCCGGACGGGCGAGGCACGGTGGTTCGCGCCAGGGTCCTCTACCAGGCGCCGGGTGGGAAGACCGTGGAGGAGATTTCCCGCTTTTTCGGCGAGGCCGCCTTCCAGCAGCTTCGCGACGACCTGCGCCGCTTCAAGCAGGTGATGGAAGCGGGCGAGACACCCACCACCGAGGGACAGTCCCACGGGCAGCGCAAGGAGGGGAAGCGATGAAAGCGGTATGCTGGCAGGGGAAGACCGACGTGCGGGTGGAGAACGTCCCCGATCCCGAGATCCTTCGCCCGCACGATGCGATCGTGCGCATAACATCGACGGCGATTTGCGGCTCCGATCTGCATCTATATGATGGCAAGATCCCCACGATGGAGCATGGCGACATCCTGGGGCACGAGTTCATGGGCGAGATCGTGGACGTGGGGAAGGAAGTCCGCGACCGGAAGGTGGGCGACCGGGTGGTGGTCCCCTTCAGCATCGGCTGCGGGAGCTGCTGGTACTGTCAGAACGAGCTCTGGTCGCTCTGCGACAACAGCAACCCCAATGCGGCGATGGTGGAGGCGTTCTACGGCTACAGCGGGAGCGGGATTTTCGGCTACTCGCACCTCTACGGCGGCTACGCGGGCGGACAGGCGCAGTTCGCGCGCATCCCGTGGGCCGACGTGAATTCGCTCGCGATCGCCGACGGGCTCACCGATGAGCAGGTGCTTTTCCTTTCGGACATTCTGCCCACCGGCTGGCAGGCCGCCGAGCGAGGCGACATCCAGAAGGGCGACGTGGTGGCCGTGTGGGGGTGCGGACCGGTGGGGCAGTTCTCCATCCAGAGCGCGATCCTCCAGGGCGCGAGCCGGGTGATAGCGATAGACCGCTTTCCGATCCGTCTCCGCCTCGCCGCGCAGGCGGGCGCCGACGTCATCAACTACGAGGAGACGAAGGATCTCGTGGAGGTGCTGAAGGAGCTCACCGGCGGCCGCGGCCCCGACGTGTGCATCGACGCGGTGGGGATGGAAGCCCACGGCCACTCGGTGGACTACTATTATGACCGTGTAATGACGGCCACCAGGATGGAGCTCGACCGTGCCAACGTTCTCCGCCAGGTGATTCAGGCGTGCGGGAAAGGGGGCCGAGTTTCGGTGATAGGCGTCTACGCCGGCTACATAGACAAATTCCCCTTCGGCGCGGTCTTCGGCAAAGGTCTCACCCTTCGCGCCGGCCAGTGCAACGTCCAGAAGTCGATGGCTTCCCTGTTGGATCGCGTCCGCAACGGCGAGATCGACACGACTTCCCTCATAACCCACCACCTCACCCTCGATGAGGCCCCTCACGGCTACGACATCTTCAAGAACAAGGAGGATGAGTGCGTGAAGGTGGTTATGAAGGTGAGTTGAAAGGGAGCAGGGGAAAGGCGACAGGTTAAAGGGGGCAGCTCAAAGGAAAGGGGGAGGAAACAGGAAACCGGTAGCTGTTTCCTGTTTTCTGCCCCCTGTTCTCTGTTCCCTGCTCCCTTTCAACTGATATGACGCTCCCGCCCTCGGTTATGACCTCTGTTCAAAAGTCTGTGGAGAATGTTCATAACTTTTGACCGGCGGCCATAACGTCGGCGGCGGAGCGTTCATAGTAGGAGCCGCGCTTCTCGCCGCGGACTACCAGTTCGTTGCGGTTGACGAGCTTTTCGAGGACGGCGCGGGCCTCCCGGCCGCCGATCTGGCAGAGGTCGGCTGCCTGGCTGCGCGTTATGCGGCCGTGGGCGTCCACAAATTGGAGAATCATCTGTTCGCGCTGGATCGGCTCTATGCCGGTCAGCCTAACGTGCTCCGCCGGCCGGCCTAACGCGCGGTAAGTGGCCGCGGAGAAATGATATACCCGCTCTCGACGCTCGCTCCGGGCCTCCAGGACGCCCGACTCCACCAGCCGCTCCAGCACCGCCCGCGTGGCCGGCTCTGACCTCTGAACGAGCTCGGCGGCCCGCGCCAGCTCCAAGCGGCGCTCCCGGTCCACGGCGTTCACGATCAGCATCTCGTCAACGCTCACCCGCTGCCCTGGTGACGCGCCGCCCGTGTCGCGCTCCATTATGAACCTGGCGAGCGCGAGATTGGCGGTGCCGCCCGCCAAAACCAATTGAACGCTCCCCGGCGTGCTCCGCGAGTAATCGGGCGCGGGACGGCCATATCGCAGTTGCCCCTCGAAGATCGTGTCGATCCCGCGGCCGGTCCGCTCCACCAGGCCAATCCTCTTGAACGCGTCCGCCAGAACCGGGTTTCGCGGCCGGGGCGCGGTCACGAGGATGTTGTCGAGCCGAACCTCGTCGGGGAATCCGCCGGGGGAGCTGACCTCGATCTCGCCAGGCTTCCACTGCACGTGCACCGCGCCCAGCCGGGTGTAGTCCCGGTGGATGAGCGCGTTGTGAAAGGCCTCGCGGAAGCCGGAGGGGCTGTAGTCGGGAATCCCGACTCGCGCGGGGCCCACCGCGATCTCCTCCTCCTCGTTTCGCGCATCGAACCGCCGCGCGATCTCGTCGGCCACTCTTATGAGTGGGAGCCGGAAGAACTCGTTCGCGGAGATCCGCGTCCCGCTCAGCACCTGAAAGGCCACCTCGTGCGTTGGAACGAGCCGAGTGATCGCCTCCTCGCGGCCTAACATCAGAAGGCCCGCCACTCGCACCCGGTCCACTCGCTCCCCCCCTCCCCCGCCGCTCGACGACGACTCGCCGAGCCCCAGTGCGCGGACGATCTCGGCGTCCGAGAGCTCGAGGAGCGAGGCGTCGGCGCGGCCGCGATTGCGCGCCACCAACTGCCGGAGCCGCTCGATCTCCAGCGGGTCCAGGTCCTCCCACTTCGCCTCCGGCACCACCAGCGACGAGTAGTCGAGCGCGCCTCGGCTCGCCTCTCTCGACTGCATCTCGTGCGCGAGGAATGGGAGGCAGCGTGGCCGGCCGTGCACGTCCATCGCTCGGCGCTTGTAGACGCCGGCGTTGGTGGAAGTCACCGGCCGCCCGGGTGGGATCTCCACCACCAGAACGTCGCATCCGTCGAGCGATGCGATGCTGCACTCCACGGGGCAGCTCGGCACTGTCTGGTTGGCGATGAGCGATTCCACGCGCCGCGGGTCGGTGTAGCTCCCGTGCCGCGCGCGTGCCCCGGTCACTCGGCCGTCGTCTTCGACGCCAATCAATAAAACGCCGCCGCGCCCGTTCGCCTGGCACACCACGGCCTCGAGGAGCTCCGCGTCGGAGAGCGGCGCGGCCTCCTCGCCCTTCAGCTCCACGACGAAGCTCTCGCCCTTGGCGATGATCTCTCGGAGCGATTCCTCGGTGAGCATGCGGTGTGAGACGGGTGGGCTGCGGAGGGTGATGCGGGGGCGGGAATACGATCCAACCTAACGAGACGAGTAGATCTGCAGCCACCCCCACCGTGCCCGATCTCCACCGCGCAGGCGATTAGCTTTGGGGTGAAACTGGAGATGCGACGGACACCGGGAACTGTACGACGGCCACGGAGCACGCTTGCCCGCGGCGCCACCCGGGTGCCGCCCCAATCGGAGAAGAGATGCAGCCCACTGCCATTGCACGCGCGCGCGTGTCGCTCGCCGCGCGCGCGACTGCCACTATAGTCGCCGCGGCGCTCATCGCGGTTTCGCTCACCGCGTGCGGCTCCGGCTCCGCCGCCGAACGCCCCGGCAACGAGCAGGGCTACCGCGGAGTAGTGCTCCCCACCCCGCTCGCGAAACCGAACTTCATCCTCACGGATACGAAAGGCCAGCCCTTCGACTTCCGCAAGGAGACCGACGGCTCGCTCACGCTCCTCTTCTTTGGCTACACCAACTGCCCCGACGTCTGCCCCGTGCACCTGGGCAACATCCACACGGTGCTGTCGCAGATGCCGTACGATGTGTCGAGTCGCACGAAGGTGGTTTTCGTCACCACCGATCCCGAGCGCGACACGCCCGAGCGGCTCCGCTCCTGGCTCGACAACTTCGACCCATCGTTCATCGGTCTGCGCGGTACTGTGGCCGAGGTGAACGAGATCCAGGCGAAGCTGCACCTTCCGCCCGCCGTCGCCAGCGCGCCGCACGGCGCCGACAGCAGCTACGATGTTGGGCACGCAGCTCAGGTGCTCGCCTTCTCGCCCAGCGACAACGAGGCGCACGTGATCTACCCCTTCGGGATCCGGCAGCAGGACTGGGCCAACGATCTCCCGAAGCTGCTGAGCGACAAGTGGAAGTAAGCGACGGGGTCAGGTCTTTAATTTCGAGCAAGCTCTACAATGGCGTTGCCATTGTAGAGCTTGCTCGAAATTAAGGGTCTTCTGCAAATCGTGTGGGCGATTTGACGTG
>DASSOX010000286.1:0-10399 GCA_035700125.1 Gemmatimonadaceae bacterium | reverse complement strand
CGCACCAACACCGTGGACGATGCCAGCCCGATTGCCTACGGTATCGGTGACAGTCTCGCGGTGTACAGCAGCGATGGCTCGAGCTTCGGCGTGAGCAACATGGCTTCGGGGCGGAGCTTCGGCGGCGGCGACAACAACGAGCGCGCCACCGGGCGCGGTACTGCCAAGGATCCCGATGTAGTGCAGGGGAGGCCCGCGCTCGAGCCGCAGTTCGAAGCCCCGGAGCGGGAACCAGTCAAGCCGTGGCAGGCAGCTCCCGTTACCAACGAGCAGCTGCGCTACCCGATCAACATCATCCCGCCCAACCAGCGGCCGCGCGTGATTCTTCGTTTCGCGGACGCGAGTGGACTGCTGGTGTCCGGACTGCTGGACGGCGCCTCGGGGATTGCCCAGCGTCCGCTGGTGGTGGACGTCCCGGTGCAAAAGGGGCATGTCGTGCTATTCGCCAATAACCCGATCTGGCGCGGCGAGACGATCGGAAGCTACCCGCTCGTGTTCAACACGCTTCTCAGCTTCGACAACCTCGACGCCGGCAGGAAGCTCGACGCGCGTTAGTCGAACCGGGTACGACGAACGAGGGGCACGGTGCCGACCTGGCACCGTGCCCCTCGTTCGTCGTCCACCCCTCCTTCGACGCGCTACCTCGCTACCTCGGCCCGGTATCCCACCACCAGCGGGCCGCCGCGCGCGTCGCGCAGCTCCGGCCAGAGCGAGATGGAGGCGCTGTCGCCAAGGGGGATCCGGAGGCCGGACTTCTCGAGATCCGCGGGCAGTGTGCCCGGCTTCACAATCTCGCCCTGCGGGATCTCGTCCAGCGTGGCCTGAGCGGCGGGCCCGTACACTCGCGGCAGCGTCGCGCGCACGATGCGGTCGAACTTGTCGCGCCGGCGCGTGCGCGCCTGCGGCACGTCGAAGTTCACCACGACGCTTCTTCCATCGCGCACCGCGAAGAGGCCTTCGCCCAGCTCCGTGCGGCCCTCCGCCACGATCGGCGTTGTGACCGAAGGCTCGGTGGGCGATGGTGCTGTCGCCAGCGGGGCCGCGATCGCGGGCGCGGAGTCGGCCACCGCGGCGCCGCTGGAGTTCGCCGGCGCCGGGTGAGAAATGTCGTCGCTACGCGCGGCGACGGGTGCCGCCTCGGGCTGCGCGGTGCGCATCGCGAAGAGCTGGCGGCCCTGCAGCGCCTCCGCGCCGCTGCTCGCTATTGCACCCATCGTGGCCAGGGCGAGTACCACGGCGCTCACCCGCAGCGACGTGCTGAGTGCGCGTCTGCGACGCGCGACGCGCTCCTCGTGGCGGCAACGAAGGCAGATGGTGGTTCCGGGACGGCGCTCGTGATTGCAGGGGGCTTGCGTTGCTGGTGACATCGGCGGATCGGTGGCGGCAGGACGTACCGGGGAGGGGCATGGCTCCGGCTACCATGCGCGTGTCGGCCGCGCTCGACGGCATCGGCATCGCGATCACTCTCTATAGGCCCTGACGACTCACCTGCGGCGCGGCAACAGCTCCAGGTTGCCCCATTGCGAGGTTTTCGCACCGTCCCTGCGCCGTTACCTTTCAGCCAATCATGTCTCCCGTCGCTGTTCCCGAGCTTCTCGCCCCTGCGGGCTCCCTGGATGCCGCCCGCGCCGCGCTCGCCAACGGCGCCGACGCGATCTACCTGGGCGCCGAGCGCTTCAACGCGCGCGACGAGGGCGCCCACCTCTCGCTCGACGACCTCGCCGAGGCATGCCGCCTCTCACGCGAACGCGGCAAGCGCGTGTACCTCACGCTCAACACGCTCGTCAAACCGGCCGAGCTGGCCGACGCCCTCCTGCTCCTCGGTGAGTGTATCGACCGCGGTGTGAACGCGGCCATCGTGCAGGACGTCGGGCTGGTACGCCTCATCCAGCGCACCTTCCCCGGTTTCGAGCTGCATGGTTCCACACAGATGACCGTGCACGACGGGAGCGGAGCGGCAGTCATGCGCCGGCTCGGCCTGGACCGCGTGGTGCTCGCGCGCGAGAACACGCTCGATGACATCCGCGCCATCCGCGCGGCAGTTCCCGATCTGCAACTCGAGAGCTTCATCCACGGCGCGCTGTGCATCTCGTACTCGGGGCAGTGCTACATGTCGGGGATGATCTCCGAGCGGAGCGCCAATCGCGGATCGTGCGCTCAGTCCTGCCGCAAGGACTACAAACTCGCTGACAGCACGACCGGAGAGACGCTCGATAGCGGCTACCTGATCTCCGCTCGCGACCTGGCGGCGTACGACCATCTGAGCGAGCTGGCGGCGCTCGGCGTCCACACGCTGAAGATCGAGGGTCGGAAGAAGAAGCCCGATTACGTGGCCACGGTGACGCGCAGCTATCGCGAGTTTCTCGAGCGCGTGCGTGGCGGGGAGCCCGCCGTGCCGACGCCGGAGCCGCCGCCGGAGCTGGTGCAGATTTTCAGCCGCGGATTCACCGGCGGGATGTACGGCGGCAGGGCGGGGCGCGATTACGTGACGCGCGACCAGCCCGACAACCGGGGCATACCACTCGGCAAGGTGGTGGGCCGCGAGCGAGGCGCGCTCATCGTGCAACTCTCGGAGGCGCTGGAGACGGGCGACGGGATCGCGCTCGAGCCGCCGCCTGGCGTGACGGGTCGCACGTTCGGCTTTTCCGTGCAGTCGGCGCGATCGCTCGCGTCACGCGAAGGCGGCGTACGTCAGGTCGTGTCGCCCGCCACCGGCGCGATTCCATCCCACGTGGACGGATGGAGCGTGGTGCGCACCGCTCAGGCCGCGCTCACGCGACGTTCGCGCGAGAGCTACGCCTCGCTCGTTGCCGCCCCCGCTCAGCACCGCACGCGCATCGATGTGCGCGCCTTCGGCTCAGCTGGTGGTCCGCTCAAGCTGCTCTTCACAGCCGGCGACGAGGCGGTGGATGTGCGCAGCGAGATCGAGCTCGCGCCAGCCACCAGGCGCTCCACCGATCAGGCGCGGCTGCGCGAACAGCTCGGCCGGCTGGGCGAGACTCCCTTCGCGCTCGGTGCCGTGGATGACGCCGGACTCGCACCGGGCCTCTTCATCCCGGTGAGCGAGTTGAACTCGATGCGCCAGCGGGCGGTGGCCGAGCTTGCCAATCGTCGGGACTGGGCGCGCGTCGCGGCGCTCGCCGAGCGCGAGGTGCGTGTGCGCGAGAGCGTGGAGAGAGTGGACGCGACCCCGCGCGTGCCCGAAGCCACGTTCCGTCTCGCCGCCGACGTTCATCGCGTGGACCACGCGCTCGCCGCGGCCGATGCGGGCGCCACCGAAATCAGCTTCGATCCCTTTCTCCGTCACCCGGTCCCGCCGCTCTCGCGGGTGCGCGCGCTCCACGAGGAGCTGAGTGCGCGCGGTGTAACGCTGCGAATCCGCACGCCTTCCATCGTGCGTCCGGAAGAGCGACGCTCCGTGGACCGCTGGCTGGACCTCGGGCTTCCCGTGCTGACGGGGCACCTTGGTCTGGTGGCGGAGCTGGGAAGCGCCGGCCGCGATGTGGTGGCGGACTACGCCGTGAACTGCTTCAATCAGCACAGCGCGACCGAGTACTTCCGGCTCGGCGCGGCGCGCATCGTCCTCTCGGTGGAGCTCACCGTAGAGGAGGCGGGCGCCGTGGCGGCGCCGTGGAGCGGAGCCGGCTTCGACGTGGTTCTCCACGGACGCCCCGAGGGAATGACCATCGAGCACTGCGTTCTGTCCGCCGCGTTCGACAGAGTACCCACCACCTGCCGCGACCTCTGCGTGAAGAAGCATCCCAACGTGGAGCTCACGGATCCCGCTGGCTACACCTTCCCGGTCGCCACCGATTCGGCGTGTCGCAACCGGCTCCTGCACTCGCGCCCCGTGGACGGTTCCGAGTTCCTCCCGCAGCTCTGGAGCGCCGGCTTCCGAGGCGCGCGCCTCATCTTCAACATGCCGGATGATCCGGTTGCGGAGATCGTGGCTGGCTACCGCTCCGCGCTCGAGGCGCTGCAGCGGGGAGGCGAGCCGTCGTTCAACTCCATTCGCGCCACGCTCGGCACGCGCTTCACCCGCGGCCACTTCGCGCGTGCAGTCTAGAGCACCGGCGCGGCGCGGCGTGATGCAGCGTAGAGCCCGGGTGCGCGCTACTTTGAGAGGATGAGCACGCAGCCGTCTCTCGAGAGCGCACGGCGGGTGCTTCGCCAGAGCTTCGGCTACGACGCCTTCCGACCCGGCCAGGAGCGCGCCGTGGGTGCGGTGCTGGCGGGGCGCGACACGCTGGTGATCCTCCCCACGGGGGGCGGGAAGTCCATCTGCTACCAGGTTCCCGCGCTCATGCTTCCGGGGCTCACGGTGGTAATCTCGCCGCTGATCTCCCTCATGAAAGACCAGGTGGATGCGCTCGCGGCGCGCGGGCTCCCCGCCACTTTCATAAACTCCACGCTCACCGCCAATGAGGTTGCCGATCGCTTCGCTCGCGCCTCACGCGGCGAGTACAAGCTCGTGTATCTGGCGCCCGAGCGCTTCGACGTGGGGAGCGCCGCGGAGCGACTGAAAGCGATGGGCGTGTCGCTCCTCGCAGTGGACGAGGCGCACTGCATAAGCGAGTGGGGACACGACTTCCGGCCGGCGTATCTGCGCATCCGCCAGGTTCGCGAGCGACTCGGCGCACCGCCCACGGTGGCTCTCACCGCGACCGCGACTTCCGAAGTTCGCACCGACATCGTAAGGCAGCTCGCACTCACCGAGCCGGAAACGGTCATCACCGGTTTCGACCGGCGCAACCTGAACTATTCCGTGGTGCGCACGCGCACGGAGAGCGACAAGGACCTCGCGCTCACGCAGGCGCTGCGCGACTCCGAGGGGCTCGCCGTCGTCTACGCCTCCACGCGCCGCGCCGTGGAGCGGATCACACAGATGCTCGGCCGCCGGAAGGTCCGCGCGGTGGGTTACCACGCGGGCCTCGACGACGCGCACCGCCGCGACGTGCAGGAGGCCTTCATGCGCGAGGAAGCGCGCGTGATAGTGGCCACCAACGCCTTCGGTATGGGGATAGACAAGCCGAACGTCCGGCTCGTGGTGCATCACGCCATGCCTGGCACTCTCGAAGCGTACTACCAGGAGGCAGGTCGTGCGGGACGCGATGGGCTGCACTCCGATTGCGTGCTCCTGCATGCCTTCCGCGACCGCTTCACGCACGAGTTCTTCATCAAGAGCTCCTACCCCGAGCGCGACACGGTCGAGCAAGTGTACGCCGAGCTGCAGCGCTTCGCGGACAATACCGGTCTGGCGCGGATGACCCCTGCCGACATTGCCTCCGCCACGCGCGGCACGGTAAAGGAGCGCGAGGCCGAGTCGGCGCTGCGCGTCCTCGTGCAGGGCCGCGCCGTCGTGAACGAGCCCGCGAACGCGAACCGGCTCTGGGTGCGACTTCTGGCGTCGCCCGAGCGGATCAGGAGAGAGCTGGGGGACGGAAGGGAGGCGGAGCGCGACCTCCTGCGCGCGCTCTGGCGCGCCGTGGGCTCGCGCATCCAGGAGGGCGCGGCGATAGACCCTTCCGGTCTCCCGCCCGGCTTCGGCGGCGCCATTGGAGTGAGCTCGCTGCTCGAAGAGCTGCAGTCGCGGCAGTTCGTGGTGTGGGAGCGCACGGGCGGCGGATTCCGCCTGCGCAGTGCGCGAGCGCCGCTCTCGAAGTTCGCCATCGATTGGGATGCGCTCGACCGGCACCGCCGCGCCGACATGAACAAGCTCGATGCCATGCAGCGCTATGCCTATACCAATGGCTGCCGTAGGGGCTTCCTGCTAAGGTACTTTGGAGACCCCGCGGCGATGCGTTCCTGCGAGGGCTGCGACATCTGCCTTGGCACTCACCTCACCGTGGAAGGGACGCCGCCGGATAAGTCGGAGCAGCCGGCCACGCCCCGATCGGTGGTGAAGCGCTCCGGTCGTCCTCCGCGCCAGCCGCGCGCCGCATCGAACGGTAACGGGAAGCGAAGCGCCGCTTCGACTGCCACGGAGGCGGCACTCTCCGACGAGATAGACCCTTCGGCCGTGGATCCAGTGCTGATCGGCACCCTGCGGCACCTCCGCACCAAGCTCGCACGCGAGGAGAAGCTCCCCGCCTACTGCATCTTCCCCGACCGGACGCTCATGGAGATGGCGGCCAGGAAGCCCAACTCCCTGGCGGCTCTCGCCACCGTTCGCGGTGTGGGACCGGCCAAGCTGGAGAAGTACGGTGAGCACTTCCTCGGCGCCATCCGCGATGCCAACGGGGCAAGTGGCGCGTGACGTTCGCGGGGATGACGGCATGTAGATGCTCGGATATCTTACCTCTCAACCAATCCTTCACCCTGCGCGCGACGCCCACAATGAGTGATCTTCCGTACTTCACCGAGCAGCACCACGCGGTTCGTGAGATGGTCGCCGACTTCGCGCGCACGGAAGTAGCGCCGGTGGCCGCGAAGCTCGACGCCGAGGCGAAGTTCCCCTGGGAGAACGTGAAGAAGATGGGGGAACTGGGACTCCTCGGTGTCCCGTGGTCGGAGGAGTTGAGCGGCGCCGGGATGGACCTGATCAGCTACATCATCACCATCCACGAGATGGCGAAGGTGGACGCGTCGCACGCCATTACGATCTCTGCCCACACCACGCTCGGCACATCGCCGATCGTGAACTTCGGCACGCCGGAGCAGCGCGAGCGCTACGTCCCGCTGCTGGCGAGTGGGAAGGTCCTGGGCGGCTTCGGCCTTACCGAGGAGGGCGCCGGAAGCGACGCGGGTGGTACTCGCAGTCGCGCCGAGCGGCGAGGCTCGCACTTCGTGCTGAACGGGAGCAAGCGCTTCATCACACACGGCGGCGTGGGCGAGATCTTCGTTGTCACCGCGGTGACCGATCCGTCGGCGGGAAGCCGGGGAATCAGCTCCTTCATTCTCACCAAGGAAACCACGGACCTGGAAGAGGCGCGCGAGCTCGGCGTGGGACACGAGCCATCGCTCCCCGTCATGCCCGGCTTCGTCTCCGGAAAGAAGGAGGACAAACTCGGCTGGCGCGCCTCCGACACGCGCGAGCTGATCTTCGAGAACGTGGAAGTGCCCGAAGAGAACCTGCTCGGGACGGAGGGCGCTGGGTTCATCAACTTCATGCGCACGCTCGACTCCGGGCGGATAGGAATCGGCGCGCTCTCGCTCGGCATCGCCGAAGGCGCCTTCGAGCAGGCGCTGGGGTACTCCACGCAACGGCGGCAGTTCGGCAGGCCGATCGCCGACTTCCAGGGAGTACAATTCCAGCTCAGCGACATGGCTACCGAGATCGAGGCGGGGCGGCACCTGGTCTACCATGCCGCCTGGCTCGCGCAGAACGGGAGGCCCTACGGACGCGAGGCCGCGATGGCCAAGCTCTTCTGCTCGGAGCTCGCGATGCGCACCACCACGCAGGCCGTCCAGATCCACGGCGGCTACGGCTACACCAAGGAGTATCCGGTAGAGCGCATGATGCGCGACGCCAAGATCTGCGAGATCGGCGAGGGTACCTCGGAGATCCAGCGGATCGTCATCGCCCGGCACCTCCTGGGAGCGCTGGAGAGCTGACCTCGCGCGCGCCTCGTTGCGGAAAGTCTCCGGGCATACCTATCTTTTAGGTAATGGCCTCGGAACCCGGCCGCGTTGCGTTGCGTCATTCGCGCCGCGGCCGGTGTTGATCCGCGGGGCCTCGAGTTGAGAAATGCCAAGCGTGTCCGGTACGCGGCGACTCGCGACCGCAGGCACGCGTTCCATACCCGGAGGTCCACGCACCGGCCGCGACAGCGACGGACGTGCACCCCACGCGCGCAAAAGCTCACGCCGGTGTCCCATCGCATGCTGACCCTTTCGACTCTCGATCATGACTTCAGTGCGCTGGCAGCAATGCTGGCAGCCGCGCTGTGGCCCATGGCGCTCGAGGGGGGGCCAGCATGGACGATGAGCCGCGGCCTGACCGAGAGATGTTCAGTACCGTCGGGAAGGGGATCACCGACCCTCCAGACGCGACGAGCGCGCGCCCACACACCTGAGCCAGATTGCCCGCGCCGCGCCTCCGAGTCGCCGGAACGCATCCGGGGCAACAGCGTGCATGAAGAGAGAAATCCTCATCAATGCGAGTCAGCGGGAGACTCGCGTGGCCATCCTAGAAGATGACCAACTTGTAGAGCTGATGCTGGACCGCCCCGACAATCGCCGCATGGTCGGGGACGTGTACCTGGGGAAGGTCGAGGCAGTTCTCCCCGGGATTCAGGCGGCCTTCGTGGACATCGGGACCGAGAAAAGCGCCTTCCTCCACGCCAGCGATCTCGTCTTCTCCGAGGACGAGGGCGACGAAGACGAGGAGGAGGAGGAGAGCGAGGACGAGGATCCGCAGAACGGCGGCCCGAGGGGCAGGCGGTCCAAGGCGCCGCCCATCCAGGAGCTCGTGAAGCGCGGGCAGGACATTCTCGTGCAGGTCTCCAAGGAGCCCATCTCCACGAAGGGGCCGCGCGTCACTGCGCAGGTCTCGCTCGCGGGCCGGTTCCTCGTCTACATGCCCTTCGCCTCGCGCGTGGGAGTGAGCCGCAAGATCGGCGACCGCTCCGAGAGAGCCCGCCTGAGAGAGCAGGTGAAAGCCGTGCTCCCCGAGAACTCGGGCGGCGTTATAGTCCGCACCGTGGGCGAGGACGTCACGCAGGAGACCTTCAGGCGCGAGCTGACCACTCTCATCTCGCAGTGGAAGAGGATGAAGCGCAAGACACGCTTCCTCCGTGCACCGGCGCTCGTGCATCGCGAGACGAGCCTCACTCGCGGCCTCACGCGCGATCTCTTCAGCACCAAGGTGGACTCGCTCGTGGTGGACTCCAAGCAGGTCTACAACGAGATCGTGGAGTATCTCGAGGGGATCGCGCCCGAGCTGCTGGATCGCGTGAAGCTCTACGAGGAGCCCACGCCGCTCTTCGACAAGTTCGACATCGAATCGGAGATCCGCGATCTCTTCAAGCGCCGCTGCGACCTCCCCTCGGGCGGCTACCTGATAATCGAGCAGACCGAAGCGCTGGTGTCGATCGACGTGAACTCCGGCCGCTACACGGGGAAGAAGGACCCGGAGAAGACCGTCTTCAGAATCAACACCGAGGCCGCGCGCGAGATCGCGCGCCAGATGCGCCTCCGCGACACGGGCGGAATCATCGTGTGCGATTTCATCGACATGGAGAGCCGCTCGAACCGCGACAGGATAGTGCAGGAGCTGCGCGGCCACCTCGCGCGAGACCGCGCGCGTACGAAGGCCTTCGCGGTGAGCGAGCTCGGTCTGGTGGAGATGACCCGCCAGCGCGTGCGCCCCAGCCACTACCAGAACATGACCGAGCCGTGTCCTATGTGCAGCGGCACCGGTCGCCTCTTCACGCCGGAGACGACAGTGCGCCGGATCGAGCGCGCCGTGAAGCGGATGGCAGTGGAGGGCAAGAAGGACAGCCTGATCGTGAAGCTGCACCCCGACGTGGCCATGTACGTCCTCGAGCACGAGCGCGACCTGGTGCGCAAGCTCGAGAAGACGGTCGGTTTCAACCTCGAGTTCCGCGACGACCCGCGTCTCAAGCCCGATGATTTCAAGCTGGTGGTGAAGGGCGCCGAGCGCGACGTGACGCGGCAGTATGCCGTGGCGTAGTTGACTTTGAGCCCGGTAAGGCCTAAGTTACTCAGCTTGTACCAGTTACCTATCCGCACCTACCAATGACTTACGCTATCATTCGCACCGGCGGGATGCAGTTCCGCGCGGAGCCTGGGAAGACTCTTCGCGTTCCGACCATCGATCAGGAGGTCGGCGCCAACATCACGTTCGAGGAAGTGCTACTCGGCTCCGATGGCACCAGTGTGCTCACCGGAACTCCGCTCGTATCGGGCGCCAAAGTAAGCGGCGAGATCGTGCGGCACGGGAAGGGCGACAAGATCGTCGTCTTCAAGTTCAAGCGCCGGAAGAATTACGCCCGCAAGCAGGGGCACCGGCAGCCCTTCACGGAAGTGAAGATCAACGACATTACCCTCGGCTGAGAGTAGAAGATGGCTCACAAGAAAGGCGTTGGCTCCAGCCGCAACGGGCGTGACAGCAATCCGCAGTACCGCGGCGTCAAGAAGTTCGGTGGCGAGCAGGTGCGCGCCGGCAACATCCTCATTCGCCAGTGCGGCACCAAGTTCCACCCCGGCCGCAACGTCGGCCTCGGGCGCGACTACACCATCTACTCGCTCATCGATGGCGTGGTGAAGTTCGAGCATAAAGACCGTCGTCGCTACCGCGTAAGCGTCTACCCGCTCGCGTTCGAGGAGCCCACTCCGGCGGCGTGACCCCGGACAAGAACCAGTGTATCACAACAAGCGCCCCTGCACATGCAGGGGCGCTTCTTGCATTCTGCGCGTTCGCTTTGAATGCTTGCTC
>DASSOX010000285.1:0-2813 GCA_035700125.1 Gemmatimonadaceae bacterium | reverse complement strand
TTCGAAGATGCATTTCAGAGGTCCTCGTCATCCCGGTGAACTGGTCTGTGTTCATTGCCTGGGTCCACCGGCTCAGAAGGGGTGTGGCTTGTGCGGGCCGATCGCGAAGGTCGCCTGCAGCAGGATCCGGCTGGCGCGGCGCGACGGGCCAAGGTCGGGGAATGCGAGCTGCACACCGCTCTGCTCAGTGTGCTCGAACATCGCCATCAGCTTGGAGAACTCGCTCGGGAAAAACTCGAGATAGGCGGACTGCGCGTTCAGCGAGCCGCCGGTTCCGTCTTCGCGCGACGACGCCCCCAGGTGATCCACGCGCGCGCCGACGTAGAGGCGGCGCGTGAGCTGGTAGCGGGCGAAGGTGTAAAATCCCGAGCGCGAGCCGCGGGGGCCCGCGTAGCGGGCATCGGGGACGAGCTCCGACGGTATCGATGGGTCTTCTTCGTTAATCTGGTGCAGCCACTCGGCCTGCAGGATGAACGAGTTGTAGAGCCCCTGCGCAAGTGGACGCCACCTGTACGTGAAGTCCACGCCTACCACCGTCTGCCGGGCAGCCACGCCGAGCGCGGATTCGTCGTCGGCGCGGCATGCGACTTCTCCGGGTCCACACTCCATAGGCTGCGCCTTCCTGCCCGTTATCGCGGATGCGGAGAGCTCGATGTTCGACGCCTCGGAGAGATCCCAGTAGTTGCGCAGGCGCGCGGAGTAGCCCAGGCCGGAGAGCTTCCTGTTCACGGGCTCCAGCGTGCTCACTCCGTCGGCGTCCTCGCCGAAGCGGTCCACCACGGTGGCCTGCAGCTCCTGGTAGAAGCCGAAGGGCGCGAAGATCCTGCTGACCCAGATTCCCGTGCCTGTGAGCCCCTCCTCGCCGAGGAAGGCGCGAAGCACCCACGGGTACTCCACGGTATGCAGATCATGCCGGTGCGTCGTGTTCTGCTTTCCCACCGGCATGAGAAAGCGGCCCGCGCGCGCCTCCAGTGCGCCGGGGAGCGCCGTGGCGGTGATGTACGCCTGCTCTATCGCGATCTTCTCGAGATCGTTGATGCCGAGGTAGATGTCGCCGCGGAAATACGGGTCCACGGCCGCCTGGAGCGCGATCTCGATCTCGCGGATGGCGAATCTGCTTCCATCCTCCTGAGTACTGCCGTTCGGAGTGAGGTCGCTGACGATATCGCCTACCGCACTGATGTCGGGTAGGAGGCGAGGGTTGATGGGGCCCGCGCGGCCGCCGCTCGCGGGGCGAGGAGCTGACGTATCGCCCGAAGCGACCGCGCTCGACGACTCCAGCTCGCGCACGATGCGAATGGAGTCGGCGCGCGCGATCGAATCGGCGCGGGCCGTGGAGTCGGTGCGCGTGCTGTCGCCCATCTGCTGCGCGGGTGCCGCTGCTGCGGCGAACGCCAGAAGCGCCGCCGCGGTGATGTAGTGATGCATTACTCCCCTCGGAGTCGATGTGGAACGTCACGGCTCCGTCCGCGCGATCGACGATTTCCATGCGGCCGCTACACTTCGAATGACAGTGCGTGGCCGCGATAGCTGCGCGAACAGGGGCACGGCTCTCGGCCGTGCTGTCTCAGACTGCGGTGAGGTAGGGGAGGGCGGGCGGTGCTCTGGCCGGGTCGGGACGCTCGTGGGCGACGATGACGACCGTCAGTCGCGGCTCTGGCCGAATGGATGCGTGCACCGCCACGTGGCGCGGCGTTCCGCGTGGGTATGCCGGCAGAGGACTGAAGTGACGGAGCACGCAGAACGCGCAGATGTCCGCGTGGTGGCCCGCGTGAGGCGGAGCGCCTGCTTCCTCGATGTGGGTGGGGAAGTCGGGCGATATACGTCCTTCGGCGAGCGGGGCGAGGCAGATGGCCACCACCTCCGCGACGAGCAGAAGCATCGCCGCGAAGCGCAGGAAGCTGGAGCGGGTGGTGGGTGAGCCGCGCATACGATGTTGTACGCCGGAGTCAGCCGGATTGTTGCGTCGTGCCGTCTCTATAGCTGCGGAGGAGCGTGAGCATCCGCGTATCGGTGACCGTGGCATCGTCGCCCTTGGGCGTCTCGATGACCTTCGGTACGGCGTGGAAGCGCTCGTCGGTCATGATCCTGCGGAAGGGCGCCTCACCCAGGCTTCCCTCGGCGATCAGCTCGTGCCTGTCCCTGCGCGAGCCGAAGGGCGTCTTGGAATCATTGAGGTGCAGGACGCGGAGCGACTCGAGCCCGAGCACGTCGTCGAAGCGCTTCCAGACGTCATCGTACTCGTTCACGAGGTCGTAGCCGGCCGAGTAGATGTGGCAGGTGTCGACGCAGACGCCCACGCGGACGCGCTGCTCCGCCGGGATACGATCCATGATCGCGGCCAGCTCCTCGAAGGTGGATCCGAGGACGGTGCCCGCGCCCGCAGTGGCCTCGAGGCAAAGAACAGTGCTCCCGGGTACCCGCTCCAGCGATTCCGCGATCGCGTCGGCGTTGCGCGCGAGCCCGCTCTCACGTTCGTCCATGTAGTTGCCGGGGTGCGACACCAGATAGGTGAGGCGTAGCGTTTCGCAGCGCGCCAGCTCGGCCTCGAACGAGGCCATCGACCGCTTGCGCAGCGTGGGGTCCGGGCTCGCGAGATTGATCAGATACGAATCGTGCGCGACCGTGGCGGTGGCCGAGGTGAGCGCGAGCGCGGCAGTGAAGGCATCGCGCTCGTCGTCGGCGAGCGTGGGTTCGGCCCAGCGATTGGGCTGCTTGGTGAAGATCTGCATCGCCGTGGCGGCGATGGCGCCGGCGCGCGGCGGCGCCGAACGGATGCCACCGGCCGTGGAGACGTGAGCACCGAGCAGGTC
>DASSOX010000284.1:0-6271 GCA_035700125.1 Gemmatimonadaceae bacterium | reverse complement strand
CCGAGAAGTTCAGCCCCACCTGGGTCGCCGAGGTGCAGACCGATCCCACGCTTTACGCCTGGGAGACGATCGAGGACGCCAGCTACGCCAAGCTGCGCGAGGTGTCGGTGAGCTACTCGCTCCCCACGCGCTGGGCGCAGAAGGCGGGCGCGAGCCAGGCTTCGCTCACGCTCTCGGGCCACAACCTGCACACGTGGACCAAGTACTCCGGCTTCGATCCGGAGGGTGGAGTCCTCTCGCACAGGAATCTCGCGGAAGACGACCAGACCATCCCACCGCTTCGTTCCGTTCAGCTCACCCTCCGGATGAGCTTCTGACCGAGCCATGCCTTCATTCAAATCGACCGGAACAGGGGAGCAAGCGATGTTCGACAACTACAAGGCTTCATTCTCGAGATGCCGCGGCTGGAAGTCGGGCTTCCGCAGAGGGGCGCTGCTCGCCCTCGCGGTGCTCACCGCGGCATGCAATCAGATCATAGGAGTGGAAGATTCTCCCTCGCGCGTGATCGCGAAGGACGCCGAGACGCCGGGCAACGCCGCCCTGCTCGTGGACGGCGCGATCAACGAGTTCGAGTGCGCCTTCGGCCGTTACACGGTCATGGCCGGACTCCTCGGCAGCGAGCTGCGCTGGTCCTCCAATAGCCCGTGGGGAAAGGAGACCGATCTGCGCACCATGAACCCCACCACCGGCCTGTACGGCATGTACACCTGCTCCAGCGGGCTCTCGGTGTACAAGCCGCTCTCCACGGCGCGGTGGATGAACGACCACGTGCTGGAGCTTCTCGACAGCTGGACCGACGCGGATGTACCGAACAAGACGGCGCTGATCGCGAAGGCGTCGGCGTACGCCGGCTACTCGTACGTGCTCCTCGGCGAAGGGATGTGCACCGTGGCGTTCGATGGCGGGCCCGAGCTGCAGCCCGACTCCGCCTTCGCGCGGGCGGCCGAGCGTTTCGGGCGAGCCATGGACGCCGCGAGTGCGACCGGCGATGACGCCACGCTCAACCTCGCGCGGGTGGGTTACGCGCGCGCGCTCCTGGATCTCGGCCGCGCGAGCGAGGCGGCAGACATTGCGGAGCAGGTGCCCAATGGCTTCGTGGCGTATGCCCAGTACGATGCCACGCCGTCGAGCCGCACCAACTACGTGTACGAGAGCCTTCAGCTCGATGGGGGGATGAGCGTGGACGTCCCCTTCCGCTCGGTGAATTTTCAGGGCACGCCCGACCCGCGCGTGGCGGTGGTGCAGGATGGTCTGGGCTCCGACAACCAGACGCCGCTCTACGTTGCGCAGAAGTACTCGGACCAGGGAGCCGACATCGAGCTCGCGACCTGGGTCGAGGCGCAGCTCATCGTGGCGGAGGCGCGCGGAGGGTCGGTGGCGGTGGGAATCATCAACCAGCTCCACGACCTCGCCGGCCTGCCGCACTTCAGCAGCAGCGATCCGGCGGAGATCCAGCAGCAGATCATCTACGAGCGCCAGGCCGAGTTCTTCCTGGAGTCGCAGCACCTCGGCGACATGCGCCGGTACGAGCTGACGTTCTATCCCGCGGCCGGCACGCCGTACGTGGGCACCGGCACGGGGAGCTACGGCAGCCAGACATGCTTCCCACTCCCCGATTCGGAGCGGAAGAACAACCCGAACATGTGACCCTCCAACGGACATGGCCGGCCCTCGTGCCGGCCATGTCCACATCCACGCATCGGAAGGAGAATGAGGTCTTGAGAACAATCAGTCGCACGGCCACGCTCGCAACACTGATCGCGCTGCTTCCGGCGTCGCTCGCAGCGCAGGGCACAGCGGCCGACTACGCGCGTGCGCGCCAGCTCCTCCCCGAAAGGGTGGACAGCCTGGTCTACCACTCCGAGGCGCGCCCAGGGTGGATTGGCGAATCCGACCAATTCTGGTATCGCAGCCACACCCGCGAGGGCGATGTCTTCATGCTGGTAGACCCGGCCAGCGGCGAGCAGCGTCCCGCCTTCGACCACGCGCGACTCGCCGCCGCGCTCTCGAGTGCGCTCGACACCACGTACACAAAGGGTCGCCTCCCCTTCGAGCGGATCGCGTTCGCCGACTCGGCGCGGGCGTTGAAGCTCACGATTCGCGACACGGCGTGGCGCTGCACGCTCGCCGACTACGCGTGCGCGCGTGACACGGGCGACGCGACGGCGTCGCGTACCGAAGTGAAGTCGCCGGATGGGAAATGGGCCGCGTTCGTACGCGACCACGACCTCTGGATCCGGCAGACGAAGACGGGTGAGGAAGTACGGCTCAGCGACGACGGCGAAGCGGACTTCGACTACCGCGCCTCGCTCGACAATCCAGTGGCGATGGCGAAGGCCGGCACGCAGGACCTGCCGGTTCGGCCCGCGGCGGTCTGGTCGCCCGACTCGAAGCGGTTGATCTCCTGGCGAATAGACACGCGCTCGGCAGGGACGATCACGCTGGTGCAGAGCACACCGGCGAAGGGCTACCGGCCGGTGTCATATACGTACCCGTACGCGCTCCCCGGCGATGTCGGCGTAGCGCAGGCCACGCCCGTCATCTTCGACGTCGCGACCCGCAAGGTCACGCCCATCGCTACCGAGCCGCTCGACCTGCTGTACTACGGAGGGCCGCGATTCGAGTGGGCTTCCGACGGCTCCGCCGCCTGGTTCACGTGGACGGAGCGGGGCCTGGGCACGATGGAGCTTCGTTCGGTGGACCCCGCCACCGGCGCGACGAGCGTGATGGTGAGCGAGAGCGTGAAGCCGCGCGTGGATACCTGGATCCACGACCAGGCGATCCTCGCCAATGGCAGCGAAGTAGTGTGGACGTCCGACCGCGACGGGTGGAACCATCTCTACCTGTACGACGGGAAAACCGGCAAGCTCGTCAACCAGATCACGCGCGGCGCGTGGGCCGTGCGGGATATCGTGGGCGTGGACGAGAAGGCGCGCGTCGTCTACTTCACCGCAGGCGGCCGCGAGCGCGGTGAGGACCCGTATCTCCGGCATCTCTACCGCGCGAAGCTCGATGGCAGCGACCTGCGGCTCCTCACCCCCGAGAGCGCGGACCATTCGGTGTGGCTATCGCCGAGCAGGAAGTACGTAGTGGACACGTACTCGCGCGTGGATCTGCCGCCGGTCTCGGTGCTGCGGAAGGCGAGCGATGGCTCGGTGATCCGGGAGCTCGAGCGCTCGGACATCAGCGACCTGCTGGCTGCCGGGTGGACGAAGCCCGAGCCCTTCGTGGCGAAGGCGCGCGACGGGAAGACCGACATCTACGGCGTGATCTGGCGTCCTTCCAACTTCGATCCCAAGCGCAGCTACCCGGTGATCGAGCAGATCTACACCGGTCCGCACAGCTTCCACGTTCCCAAGAGCTTCCAGGCGCGCGGCAACCGGAGCTGGCCGGGCGACGACCTGGTGCGGCCCATCGCGGAGCTCGGGTTCATAGTAGTGATGGTCGATGGCTTCGGCACCAACGGCCGCTCGCGCGAGTTCCGCGACTTCTCGTACAAGAATCTTGGCGATGGCGGGATCCCCGATCACATCGCCGCGCTGCGCCAGCTCGCCGAGCGCTATCCGTATATGGACATCACGCGCGTCGGGATCTTCGGGCATTCGGCCGGTGGCTACGATTCCATGCACGCCATGCTGACGCATCCGGAGTTCTACAAAGTGGCCGTGTCCACATCCGGGAACCACGACCACCGGATGGACAAGGCATCGTGGGTGGAGACGTGGATGGGATTCCCGGTGGACAAGCACTACGCCGAGCAGTCGAACATCGACATGGCCGGCCGGTTGCGCGGGAAGGTGCTGCTGGTGCACGGCGAGCTCGATGAGAACGTCCCTCCAGCGAGCACGTTCCGCCTGGTGGATGCGCTCATGAAGGCGGACCGGGATTTCGATCTGCTCATCGTGCCCAACGGGCACCACGACATCGACTACATCCCGTACGTGGTGCGGCGGAGGTGGGACTACTTCGTCGAGAACCTCCTCGGCGCGGATCCACCGCACAGCAACGCGGTCACGGCGGGGGCCGCTGGCTCCTGAACGATCCGTCCGTTCGACTTCTTCTCTCTGCGGGGCCGGGGGGGTCAGCGGCGACGGCACCTTCGAGGTGGAGCTCACCTCGGGCGAGCATCCGCGCGCCCGCCGGCTGATCCTCCGCACGTGGATGGGTATGTCGCCGGCCATGCTGAAATCGGTCAATCCGGGTGGGGCGCTTTCGGGCGCCCTCACCATCCCCGGGGGCAGTCGCTCGCGATCACCGCGCGCGGCGGGTGGGGCCAACGCTTCTCGCTCGGCGGAGAGCTGCACCACGGCTTCGCCCGGCGCGGGGTACCGGCGGCTGCGGCCAAGGACGACCCATCCGGGATCCCTACCGACGCCTACACGGTGCTCGATCTGAGCGCCTGATTCGACATCGCCGTGGGCGACCGGCTGCACTCGATCAATACTGCGTGTGGACACCGTAACCGACGAGCAGTACCTGGACGCGACGAGCCGCATCGAGAGCTTCGCGCTCCAGCCGGGATGCAACGTCGCGCTGGCGTACAAAGTGGCGTTCCGAGGGGGCGGGATCTGCTGAGGAAGTCCTTCGCGACGAGTTATCTGAATGCAGATGAGGCGGCCGAGCGCCTGCGGTCGACGTCTCGGCCGCCAGCCGAGCTGAGTTGATACTGGCCCGAACCACCCCCCTTTCCGCCCCGCTATTGCGCCGCCCCCGGGCACCAGCCATCGTAACACTCTCCGACATTCGTTTCGCGAGATGGAGGCGGCATCGACCTCCAGGCGCGACGTCGAGGAGTGCGGTCCCGCTTCGCGAATCGATGCAGGCAGGCGCGCGTACCACGTCAGAGCTGGTACGCGAGCGCTGGATGCAATCCGCACCCCGTCTACGGGAGCCGGATATGGAAGGGAAGAGCGAAGCGTCGGACCATCGCGAGCCGGATGCACTTCCCTACGCCACGCGCCCGACGCGCGTGGTCGCCCTGCTGGCGGACGAGCAGGATCGTCGCGTGGTTGCCGAGATTCTCGGCGGGAATGCGGAGCTCTCGTTCTGCGAGCTGAGCACCGACCTCTTTCGGCTGGCGACCGACGTTCGCGCGAACATGGTGATCGCCGACTCGGTGGACGTGGACGGCAACTCTACCGCACCGGTGCTGCATTCGCTCCGGGCAGCGCTCCCGCTCCTGCAAGTGGTGCTGTACATCGATCTCTCCATACGAGCCGTGCGTAGCGCGATCGAGGGGTGGGCGACGGGAGTCGTGTTCCGTCATCAGGAGGATGTCGGCGCGATGCTGCGCACCGCGGTCGCGCGCGCGCCGAACGCGGGATGGCCGGGCGCCATGATCGCGGTCAGCGCCCGGCTGGCGCCTCCGGAAGTGCGCAGCTACCTGATGCACTGCGCCTGGCGCGCCCCCACGATTCGCACCGCCCGCGCCGCGGCGGACGACGTGGGGATTCCCTATCGGACTCTTGCGCGCCGGCTCCGGAGCGCGGGCCTTCCATCGCCGAAGGTACTGCTCGATTGGTGTAGGCTCCTGCACGCCGTATGGCGTGTGGAGCAGACGCGCGAGAACCGCGATGTCGTGGCGAAGAAGTCGGGATTCAGCTCGGGCGACGTCCTGGCCCGCAGGCTGCGCCTCTACACGGGACTCACCTGGACGACGCTGCGCGAGCGTGTCGGCTTCGACCGGCTGTTGACGATGTTCGAGGAGAGGCTGCGTTCGCCGCTCGAGAAGGACGCGGACTCGCCCGAGCCGCGCGCCGAGCGGTAGAAACCGGCCCCGAATTGCCGATAACGCAGCTGTTCTCGCCGATTTCGCATCTCGCCCGGCCCGCGGAAACATCCTATACATGGCATCGGGTGATGCCTCGACGACCCGCTGGCGTATCGAAGGACACGCCGGCACACTGGACGGTTGCCATGCGGCGACCCGGGCATCGCACGGATGTATGGAGGTGACGTATGCATGCACGAAAGTCCACTCGGCCGTCCACCGCGCTCGGACACTCCGGGCGATTCAAGCCGGAGCCACTGGTACTGTCTGTAGTGCGGGACGGGGACGCCGCACTGCTGGACCTCCGCTCGCAACGCTGCTTCACGCTCGACGAGGTGGGCGCCAGGATCTGGGTACTTCTGTCCAAGGGTACCGAGCAAGCGGTGATCGCCGAGCTCCTGGCCGAGGAGTACGACGCCCCGTTCGACGTGATAGCCCGCGATACGAACGCCATCGTGGACGCGCTGGTGAAGGCGCGACTGGTGAGACCGCTGGACGAAG
>DASSOX010000283.1:0-3602 GCA_035700125.1 Gemmatimonadaceae bacterium | reverse complement strand
CCGTGTCGTTGGTCGTGTCCGCATCCATGAACACGCTGCCATTACCGAGCGACACGGACGCGACGCGCTTACGCGTGGGCACTTTCACCATGGCCCGTTTCTGGTTGGCCTCCCAGATGGCGGGGGTCTGGTGAAGAGTCTGGCTGCTCCCGTCGCTGTACTTCACCACGAGGTCCACGGGCGGCAGCATCCCGCCGATGTTGTCGAGCGCCACGTTGTAGCCGTTGCCGGTCTTCGTCACGCCGGCGACCGCGAGGTCGATGTAGCTGTTGTCGAAGAACCAGCTCTGCCAGAACCAGTTCAGGTTCTCCCCCGAGATGTCGTTCACGGTGTTGAAGAAATCCCAGGGGAGCGGGTGCTTGCCGTGCCAGCGGTCCACGAAGCCGTGCAGCACCTTGCGGAACATCGCGTCACCCAGCAGATCCTTGAGCGCGAGGTAGCCGAGCGACGCCTTCCCGTAGGCGTTCGGTCCGTACGCGGCGCCCACGAGCGCGTCCTCGGGAGTGATGATCGGGATCTCCATCAGCGGCGACGGATTGCGGATCCAGCCGACCACGCGGAACTGCTTGTAGAAGCTCGTGGCGCGCTCCTTCCCGAGATCGTTCTGCCCGATGAGGTACTCGAAGGTCGTGGCCCACCCCTCATCCATGAAGGCGTAGCGCGTCTCGTTGATCCCCATGTAGAAGGGGAACCAGGTGTGCGCCATCTCGTGCTCCACCACGAAGCGCGAGAACACCGTATCCGGCGTGCTCTGATCGTTCACCATCATGGGGTATTCCATGTCGGCGAAGCCCTGCACCACGGTGGACTTCTCGTACGGGTAGGGCACCCCGGGCCAGTTGTGCGAGAGCCAGCCGAGTGCGTGCCGGCCGAACTGCACCATGTGGTGGTAGTCGGAGGCGGTGTCGTTGAAGGCCGCCTGCACGCTCGCGCGTCGGCGCGTGGAGCTGTCGACTATCACGCTCGCCGCGTCCCAGACGTAGTGGTCGCTCACGTTGAAGGCCACGTCCGGGACGTACTTCGCCGTGAAATGCCAGGAGTTTACGGGCTGCTGCGCGGTGACGCGCTTCGCCTGCCAGTCCTCTTTCGTCGCGACGTGGATCGTGGTGTCCGACTTGAAGGATGCCTCGTAGCGCGCGAGCGGCTCGGGCTGCAGCACCTCCTTCGCATTCTGGAGCGTTCCCGTCCCCCACACCGTGTAGTTCGCCGGTGCCTGGATGGTCACGTCGTAGTCGTTGAAGTCGCTGTAGAACTCCTGCTCGTCGGTGAAGTTCATCGTGTCCCACCCGTTGTAGTCGTCGTAGACGGCGACGCGCGGGTAGAAGTAGGCCAGGTAGTACGTGGTGGAGTCGATCATCCCCTCACGCCCGCTCTCGAGCGAGATCTGGTAGTGCCAGTCGAAGGCGAGCTGCACGGAGTCGTGCGGCATGAGCGGCGCGGGGAGCTTGACCGGCTGCCAGGTGAAGTAGCGGTCGGAGTCCTGCCAGGGCACGGCCTCGCCGTTCACCGCGAACGTGTCGATGTGCACGCCCGAGGTGAGGTAGTCCGCACTCGCTCCGCCGTTCCGCGGCGCGCCGGGCTTGTGGATGTTGAGGAAGAGCTTGATGACCAGCGCGTTGAGCGTGTCGGGGCTGTTGTTCATGTAGGTGATCCGCTCGCTCCCGCGCACCGTGCGATCGGGCGGCATCACTTTCATGGTCATCGTGTAGCGCCCGTGATTCTGCCAGTACTTGGGCCCGGGCTTTCCATCCAGCGAGCGAGTGCCGTTGGCGATCGCCTCCTTCACCGTGCGCGGCATGTACAGAGTGTCGGCCGCGGGCGGCGTGACTACGAAGCCGCAGAGCGAAGCGAGGAGCGACCAACGCGCCACCGCCGCCGCCGTGAAGTCGAACGAGAAATTGGTCATGGCAGATCGCCTTCCTCCGTGTGCACCCCCACCCACGCGGGGGGAATCTGGTTGTCGGGACGCTCATCGTCCCACGACATACCGCTGATCCACCAGCGCGATCCATCCCAGTAGAGCGAGTAGTAGTTCACGCCCCGTGCTTCCACCGGCGCGTCTTCGCTGCGGCGAATCTCGTAGACGCTGCGGACCTGCGCCACGTTGCCGAAGCGCTCGACGTGCGAGCCGATCTCGCGCTCGATGAGTCCTTCCTTCACCATGCGTGCATCGTTGCCGCGGCGGTACTGCTCCGGTGTGATCGTACGCACCCGTGTCTTCCCGCCGTCCACGCTCGTGGCGATGAACAGAGCACCCGGGGAGTAGAGGGTGCTGTCGCGCCGCCACTGGCGTGGCGTTCCCGCGGGACCGCTGATGACGTCGTACGAAGCCTTCACGATGGCAGCGATGCTCCCGACATCGGCGGGATCGGCTGGCGGGATCGACGATTGGGCCCGCAGCGCTCCGGTCGAACCCAGAGCAACGAGCAGGCTCGCGACCAGAAGCTTCGAAGCAGCGACACGTGTGCCACGCATGAGTCCCTCCAGGATCAGATCCGCACGAACCGATACATCAATCGTATGATGGGATACGCTTCCGTCATGCTGGGGGCGGTGAAACCTACGGTATAGCCGTCCACTCGTTTCACACCGGGGATCGCTTCGAGGATCTGTGGGAGCGTAGTGTCGCTGAAGCGGATGCGCACGCGCACCGGCTTCCCCACGTCGAGCTGCTTCTTCCGTCCCGAGCGCGAGAGCGCACGCCTTGTCGCGACGGCCAGCCGCTCGTGCACGACTTTCGGATGGATGAGCTGCGCCGAGACGTCGGTGACCGCCCACTTGGTGGTGACGAGCTCCGCGTCCACGCTCTGGCTGAACTGCGCGACGAACGCCGAGTCGCCGCTCGCCAGCACCACCGGCACTCCGAGCGCGGCCGCGTAGGCGGCGTTGAGATCGCCCTCGCCGGCTTCCCTGTCGTTGAGCCAGAGGCCCTTCACGCTCCCCGTGCCCGTGTGAGCGAGGAAGCCGTTCGGCGTCCCCGCGCGCGCGTGGTAGCCGATGAAGAGCGCGGCATCGAAGGTGGAGTCGAGGCCGGCCACCATCCCGACCGGCTTCACCGCGCCCTGGATGTACGTCACGCGTGGATCGAGGTCGGTGTGCAGGATGTTCTGCATGTCGCCGTGCGAGTCGTTCACGAGCACGGTGGCCGGACCGCTCTCGAAGATCGCGGCGACCACGGCGTTCACTTCATCGGTCATGAGGCGGCGCGCGAGCTCGTAGTCCTTGCCGCCCGCCGAAGTCATGGCCGGAGTGCCGACGCCGCCGATCCCTTCCATGTCAACCGAGATGAAGACCTTGCGCGGCTGCTGTGCGGCCGCGGCCGCGGAGAACACGAAGAGGAGCGCCGGGGCGAGGGCAAACGTTCGCGCGGTGAAAGCGGTAGCGAGCGCCCTACTGGCGCGGCGGAAGGTCGTGGCCAGGATGCTCACGCGCGCCCGCGCGAGTGGCGAGCTTCGGCGATTCTCGGGGTTGCTCATGCTGCGTTCCTCGGGAAGGGTAGTCTGCTCGGCGCCTGTCGACCCG
Source organism: Gemmatimonadaceae bacterium (assembly GCA_035700125.1). Lineage (GTDB taxonomy): Bacteria > Gemmatimonadota > Gemmatimonadetes > Gemmatimonadales > Gemmatimonadaceae > JADGGM01. The sequence continues at coordinate 80 of DASSOX010000283.1, read as the reverse complement.
GAAGATGCCGGGCGTACGACGCGCTCGCCATAGCGGCGGGGTCAGGTCTGAAACCGTGAATTGGTACGGCCGCCCTGGCG
>DASSOX010000282.1:0-5406 GCA_035700125.1 Gemmatimonadaceae bacterium | reverse complement strand
GCCCGACGATTGGCGACGCGGGCGAGGACGAAGAGCAGATCGGAGAGCCGGTTCAGGTACTTCACCACGATCGGTGGTACATCCACCTCGGCGGGGAGCGAGATCACCTTGCGCTCGGCGCGCCGGCAGACAGTGCGCGCGACGTGGAGCGCCGCCGACTTCGGCGTCCCTCCGGGAAGGATGAACGCGGTGAGCGGCTCGAGCTCCGCCTCGCCGTCGTCTATCGCGCGCTCGAGCTCCGCAACGCGCGTGTCGTCTATGCGCGCCTTCTCGAGTTGCTGCTTCACCTTGTCGCGATTCGGAGTGGCGAGCAGCGCGCCGAGACTGAACAGATCCCTTTGCACCGGCGCGAGCACCTCGTCTATCCGCGGCATCATCTCGATTGACCGCGCGAGCCCGATCATCGCGTTCAACTCATCGATGTCCCCGTAGGCCTCCACCCGCGGGTGACTCTTCGAAACCCTCCCCCCGCCAAAGAGCCCCGTTTCCCCTTTGTCGCCAGTCTTCGTATAGATCTTCATAGGGGTGAATGTAAGAGAGAGAGCAGAAAGCAGAAAGCAGAAGGCAGTGAACTGCTCCTGGGGGTAGGCCTTCACCCCGAGGCAGCTCCTGCCTTCTGCTTTCTGCTCTCTCTCTTCTCCCCAGTCATCCCTTCACGAACAACCTCTCCCAGAAGCCTCGATTCGGGCTGCGTTTGCGGCGGAGGCGGCCGTTGAAGGCGGAGAAGCGAGTGTGCTCGCCGGCGGAGGTGGCGGATTGGAAGCTGGCGGGGAAGATCGTGGCGAGGTGTTCCTGCAGACGATCGGGGGAGGCGACGATCTCCTGGGCTTCGCACCAGCGATCGAGCGCACTTCCCATGACCGCGGCGGAGGGGCGGTTGATCGGATCGCGCTCGAGGCCAGCGTTCAGAATTTCGTGGATGACCTTCGGGACGTTGGGGACCAGCTCGCGAATGTCGCGTAGCGGGCGCCAGGTGACCTCATCGATGAGCAGGTCCGTTGCATCCTCGAAGAAGAGCGGCTCGAGCGAGAGCAGCTCGTAAAGCACGACACTGGCCGCGAAGACATCGCTCTGGCCGTCGACGTCGAGAGCGAGAAGCTGCTCGGGGCTCATGTAGTGCTTCTTCCCCATCATGAGCATGGGCGTATCGGCCATCGGGTCCACCGACGTGGCGGCCTTGGCGATGCCGAAGTCGGCGAGCTTGATGTGGCCATCCCAGGAGGCCATGATGTTGTTGGGCGACACATCGCGGTGCACGATGTCGAGCCTCGTGCCGTCGGTGCCCACGAAGTTGTGAGCGAAATCGAGTGCGCGGCATACGCGGCTCGCGATGTACGCGGCGATCACCGGCGGGATGAGCTGATCGAGCTCGCGATGCCGCTCGATCACCATGCGCAGCGTGGGGCCGCTGATGTACTCCATCGCCATGTAGTACTGGCCATCCACTTCGCCAAGGTGGTAGATCTGCACGATGTTTCCGTGCACGAGATTGGCGGAGAGCTTGGCCTCGTCTATGAAGAGCTGGAGCCAGGTGCTCTCCCTGGCGTAGCGTGGGTGGATCACCTTGAGCGCGACGCGCTTCGCGAAGCCCGCTGGCCCGAGCTGCTCCGCTTCGTAGACGGTTGCCATCCCACCCACAGCTATCTTGCGCAGCAGTCGGAAGGAGCCGGCGTACTCCAGTATGTTGGCTTCTACTATGTTGTCTTGTACGTGCATATTTCAGGGATACCGTATGAAGGCCGGCACTCCGCGCAAGTCGCTCACATTTCTCCGAAGCCAATGCCCCACGAGGTCACGGACATAACGATCATCGGCGGGGGGCCCACCGGACTCTTCGCCGCCTTCTACGCCGGCATGCGTGGTGTCTCTGCCCGCATCGTCGATGCCCTCCCCGAGCTGGGCGGCCAGCTGCTGGCGCTCTACCCCGAGAAGTACATCTTCGACGTGGCCGGCATCCCGCGAATTCTCGCGAAGGACCTGGTGAAGTCGCTGGCCGAGCAGGCCGGCCAGTTCTCGCCCTCGATCCACCTGAATCAACGCGTCGTCTCTCTCGAAGATGACGGCGGTAGCTTCACGCTCGTCACGGAAACCGACCGTTTCCCGACGCGCTCCATCCTCATCGCGGCCGGGATCGGCGCCTTTGCTCCACGGCGACTGCCGCAAGCAACTGCCGAGCCCTGGTACGGGCATGGCATATTCGACAGGGTGACGGACCCCGAAGCGTTCCGCGGTCAGCGCGTCCTGATCATCGGCGGCGGCGACTCCGCCTTCGACTGGACACACCAGCTCCTGGATCGCGCCGCGGAGCTCACGCTGATCCACCGGAGCGACCGCTTCCGCGCTCATGCAGCGACGGTGACAGCGGTTTGCGAGGCATGCGATGCGGGGCGCGCTCGCCTCCTCACATTCCACGAACTGGTGGAAGTGCACGGCAACGGCGACTCGCTCCGCGGCGTCACCGTCCGCGATGTCAAGGCGAAGTCGCAGCAGCAGTTCGACGTGGACGTGGTCCTGCCGATGCTGGGCTTCGTGAGCGACCTTGGTCCGATTGCCGAGTGGGGCCTCAACCTCGAGAAGAACGAGATCGCCGTCAACAGCACCATGGAAGCTGGCCGCACCGGCATCTGGGCCGCCGGCGACATCACGACCTACCCAGGCAAGCTCAAACTCATCGCCACCGGCTTCTCAGAGGCCGCCATCGCCGTCAACCAGGCCGTCCACTGGATCTACCCGGATAAAAAGGTCTCCCCGGGCCACAGCTCGAATATGGCGATCTTTGGGCAGACGGACGACTGAACCCTTACTCATACCCCACCCTGGGATCCGCTGCCGCGTAAACCAGATCGGTGATGAGGTTCACGACTACGAAGACGACGCTCAGGAAGAGCACCGTGCCCTGGATGGCGGGTAGGTCGCGGCGGCTGATGGCGTTGACGACGTAGCGGCCAAGGCCGGGCCAGCTGAAAATCGTCTCGGTGAGGATGCTGCCGGTGAGGTAGTAGCCGAAGTCGAGGCCCAGTACGGTGATCACGGGGATCAGCGCGTTGCGAAGAGCGTGGCGCCCGATAACCACGCGGGCGCGCAGCCCCTTGGCGCGCGCGGTGCGCACGTAGTCGCTCCCGAGCACCTCCAGCATCGCCGAGCGTGTCATGCGCGCGAGGAAGGCGATCGAGCGAGAGCCGAGTGCGAGGGCCGGGAGGATGAGGTATTCGATCCCTCCGTAGCCCGAAGGTGGGAGCCACCGGAGCGTGACGGCCACGAGCAGGATCAGGATGAGTCCCACCCAGTATACCGGGAAAGAGATTCCCAGATACGCGAGCGCGAGCGAGAGCCGATCGAACCAGCCGTTGGGACGCGCGGCGGCGAGGGCGCCGATGGTGATCCCGAAGACGGCGGCGAGGAGCATCGCCGAGGCCGCGAGCTGCAACGTCCGCGGGAATCGCTCGCGGATGTCGCTCACGATGGGGCGGTTGGTGATGTAAGAGCGACCGAGGTCGCCGTGCAGGACACCGCCCGCATAGTGCGCGAACTGGACCGGGAGCGGCTCGTCGAGCTTCAGCTCCGCGCGCAGCCGTGCAATGGTGGCCGAGTCGGCGCGCTCGCCCACCATCTCCATCACCGGATCGCCCGGCGCCACGTAGAGCAGCGCGAACACCACCACCAGCACTCCAGCGAGCGTGGGGATGGCCAGGAGCACCCGGCGAAGGAGGAAGGACAGCATCAGTTGGCGACCGGGCCCCTGCCGTGGATGCTCACATGGATGAACCGCTGCCCATTGAAGATCACTGGCACCTCGAACCCCTGGATCCAGGGCTGCACGGCATACAGCTCGTTGTAGAAGAAGAGATAGAGCATCGGCGCGTCGCGGAACGCGAGCGAGTCGGCCGACTGGTAGAGCTGGAATCGTGTGCTGTCGTCCGACGTCTTCCGAGCGCGGGAGACGATGCTGTCGAAGGCGGCATTCTCGTAGAACGAGACGTTGCCGCCCACGCCGCGATTCACGCCGTGCAGCAGGGGATAGAGGAAGTTCTCCGCATCGGGGTAGTCTGCGTACCAGTCCTTGAGGATCATGTCGGTCTCCCCCTTCCTGGCCGCCTCGCGCGCGGCGTTGTTGTCGCGCTGCACGATCTTCACCCTGACTCCCACCGCGCCGAGGTACGCCTGGATGGACTGCGCGATGCGCGCCTGCGTCTCGTCGGTGCCGTGCCAGAGCTCCACGTCGAATCCCTTCGAGTAGCCCGCTGCGGCCAGGAGGTCCTTTGCCTTCTCGGCGTCGTAGCCGTACGGGGCGCGGCTGGTGTCGGCGCCGTCGAGCGACGGGGGAATCACGCCTGCCGCCAGGCGCCCACGCCCACCGAAGATGTGCTCGAGGATCGCGTTCACGTCCACGGCGTAGTTGAGCGCCTGGCGCACGCGCACATCCTTCAGCGGGCCGCGTGTGGTGTTGATTCCCACATACCAGAGACGGAGCGCGGGCGCCGACACGAGCCGCGCCTTCTTCTCGTCCGTGTTCTGCCAGCGTTGCGTCTCGGCCTCGGGGACGTAGAGGAGGTCCACGTTGCCGCTCTCGAACTCCGCCACAGCGGTGCTCTTCTCGGGGATGATGCGGGCCATGAGGGAGTCGGCCTCCGGCGCGCCGCCCCAGTACTCGGCGTTGCGGGAGAGGAGGTAGTAATCGTCATGCTTCCACTGCTCGAACTTCCACGGTCCGGTGCCCACCGGGTGCTGCCCGAAGTTGGTCGGCACCGAGTCGGGGGTGATGAAAGTCACCGGCATCGCGAGGAGCTTCGGGAAGACGGCGAGCGCGGTGTCGAGGGTGATTACTACCGTGCTGTCGTTCGGTGCGGCCAGCCCACGGATGCTCTTCGCCTTTCCGTCCGCGTACTGCCGAGCGCCGGCGATGGGGTAGAGCGGCCAGGGACGTCCGCCTCGCGTCGCGGGGTCGAGAACGCGCTGGAAGGTGTGAACCACCTGCGATGAGCCGAACGGAGTGCCGTCGTGGAACTTTACCCCGCGCCGAAGGTGAAAGGTGTATACCTTTCCATCCGGCGAGACGTCCCAGCTCTCGGCCAGCCCGGGCGCGAGTTTCGCGTCTGGCGTGAAGCGCGTGAGGCCGTCGAAGATGTACGAAACCGCTCGGCCGGTCGGGACGTCGGTGGAGAGGGCCGGATCGAGCGAGCGGGGATCGTAGGTATCGCGGGAGTCGATAAGTGTGTGCCGTTGCGGAGCCGACTCCGCGCCGCGACAGGCTGCCAACGCGACGATGGCGGCTAGGATGAGGTGGCGCGTGTTCATGGAGGTTCTGCTGACTGCGGATGGAAGGAGTGGAGCGCGGAGTGGCCGCGCTGCCCCGAACAACAATGTTGACAGGGTGCACGGAACGGGTGAACTTACCGGGCCCCAAGT
>DASSOX010000281.1:0-7505 GCA_035700125.1 Gemmatimonadaceae bacterium | reverse complement strand
CGCGGTCATGATGTTCACATCTATGTTGTTGATCTTCGAGAGCGCGGAGTAGAGCGTGGTCGTCTTCCCTGATCCCGTCGGTCCCGTGACGAGTACCATCCCGTACGGGTTCGTCACCGCCTCCATCAGGTCCTGCTCGGCGCGCGGCTCGATGCCGAACTTCTCGAGGTCGAGGGTGAGGTTCCCCTTGTCGAGAATTCGGAGCACGATCTTCTCGCCGAAGAGCGTGGGAAGGGTGGAGACGCGATAGTCGATCACCTTCTTCCCGATCTTCAGCTTGATGCGGCCGTCCTGCGGAACGCGGCGCTCGGCGATGTTGAGGTTCGCCATGATCTTGAAGCGGGAGATCAGCGCGGCCTTCAGCTTCATCGGCGGCTTCATGATCTCCATGAGCGCGCCGTCGATGCGGTAGCGCACGCGCATCTCGTTCTCGAAGCACTCGAAGTGGATGTCGGACGCGCCGCGGCGCACCGCATCGGTGAGGATCCCGTTGATCAGCTTCACCACCGGCGCGTCATCGATCGCGGCGGCGAGCGAGGCGGCGCTGACCTCCTCGTCTTTCTCCTCGACGACCTCGATGTTGTCGTCGTTGTCTATGTCCTGGAGGATGCTCTGGAGCGCTGCATCGGCCGCCTCGCCGTAGTGCTTCTCGATCGCGTTGCGAAGCGTGTACTCGCCCGCTATGACGGGGAAGATGTCGTAGCGGGTGATGAACTTCAGGTCATCTATGACTACGAGGTTCGACGGATCGGCCATCGCGACCGTGAGCGTGCGCCCCTCGCGCTTGAGCGGGAGGAGGAGGTGGCGCTGAGCGAGGTCGGGGGGGATGAGCTTCGCGATCCGGGTGTCGACCTCGAAGTTGCTGAGGTCCACGGCCGGCATGCGGAACTGTCGTGCCAGCATCCTGGTGAGCTCGACTTCGTTGATGAAGCCCATCTTCACCAGGTTGTAACCGACCCGCATTCCCGTGTTTTTCTGCTCCTGCAGCGCCTGCTCGAGTGCTTCTCTGGTGATCAGCCCCTCGCGAATGAGGAGCTCGCCGAGTCGCTCACCGGAAGATGCAGCTACTGGTGCGGCCATATTCGCCGGGAATTATGGGGTGATACGGAGTGTGGGCTGCTCAGAGGTGAGATGGCGGGCGCCGCCGCGCCCTCTCGGGACCCGGACGGCCGGCCGGTTCTTTCACACGGGATGGACGCGGGCGTAGTGAAAACGTCACGTACGGGGAGAGCGCTCTGGCCAGAGACGGTCCCACCCCTTTCACCCGCTGCAACTCCTTCAGCGAGCCGAAGGGCCCGAGCGAATCGCGGTCGGCCACTATCCGCTTCGCCATGACCGGGCCGATCCGCGGCAGTGCCTCCAGCGCCGCCGCGTCGGCCACGTCCACGTCTATCTTTCCCGGCTTGGTAGAGGTGTAGTACACGGTGGTCCGCACGTCGCCGCCCGATGCGCTCACCGCCATCATGTCGGAGAGCCGGGACCCACTCGTGACGGTGCCGCCGGTGGAGGAGCTGACGGTGCGGGTCGCTGACCGGGTAGCGCTCGCACTCGTCTTTTTCGACTTTTTTCGCGAGCTCGATTTCTTCGACGAACTCCGTGCGCGCGCGGTATCCACCGCCTCGATCTGACGCTCGAGCGCCGGCTGCTCCGCCCCGACCCCCGGCTCCCTCTCCGCCCCGCTCAATGCGGCCGAGGCGCGTACGCCACTGCCGAGGAGCATCAGCCCCGAGAGGAAGAAGAGCGCTTTCCTTTCCGCTGGTGTTGGCATGGGGGTCAATGTATGAAGCCCTCCTTGCCGTGCATCACCGTAACTCATCGCCCAGGACCGGATCTATGCGCCACGCCCGAGTCCATCGTAGAGTTCAGTCCATCCCGTGCGCCGTTATGGGCGGGCGCGATGGAAGCGGGCTATGGCAGCGACCCCTACCACGAAATAGCTTCAGCTATTCCCAATGAACTACACACCCGGAGCACGGAACGTGAGACGACTCGGAGCCCTTCTTATGATCACGGCGTTGGCCGCTTGCGGGCGGGAGAGGGGACCGCGGACGCAGTTCAGCGGGGAAACGGCGCTCGGCTACGTGAAGACGCAACTCGACTTCGGGCCGCGGATCCCCGGCTCCGAGGGGCACCGCCGTACCGGCGACTGGATCGTGGCGCAGATGCGGCAGCGCGCCGACACGGTGATCGAGCAGCGCTGGACGCACGTCACCATGAGCGGCGACACACTTCCGATGCGCAACATCCTCGCGCGCTACAAGCCCAAGGCCACCGAGCGAGTGCTCTACGTTACGCACTGGGATACACGGCCGATTTCCGACGGCGCGAAGGACTCGGCGCAGCGCGCGCTTCCCGTCCCCGGTGCCAACGACGGCGCATCGGGCGTCGCGCTCTTCATGGCACTCGGCGACGTGCTCCGCCAGACACCGCCCGACGTGGGACTCGATCTCCTCTTCGTGGACGGCGAGGACTACGGCGAGTTCCCGCAGGACGCAGACCTCGATGCAGCAAAGGATGTCCTCATCGGCTCGCGCTACTTCGCGAAACACCTCCCCGAAGAGGGGTATATGCCCCTCTACGGCGTCCTCTGGGACATGATCGGCGACCGCGACCTCCAGATCTACCAGGAGGGGAACTCTCTCCGCGGCGCACCGGAGGTAGTGAGTCTCGTCTGGCACAAAGCCGACGACGACCTGCACTACTCGAAGTACTTCATCCCCCAGCCCGGCCAGTTCATCATCGACGATCACATCCCTCTTCTCAACGCCGGTCTCCACGTCATCGACGTGATCGACTACGACTACCCCTACCACCATACCCCTGAAGACACCTTCGACAAAGTCTCCGCCGCCAGTCTCCAGATCGTGGGTGATGTGGCGTTGTCGTTGGTGAGCGGAGGCCGTTGAGAGCGAGGGTTCAGGAGGCAGGGTTCAGGGTTCAGGAACTGCTTCCGCGACGACCGTCATTCCCGCGTAAGCGGGAATCCATTTTACCCGGCCGAACATGGGTCCCCGCTTTCGCGGGGATGACAGTTGTGTAGGCAGTACCTGAACCCTGAACCCTGCCTCCTGAACCCTCGCAGTTCCCGCCCTGCCGTATCACGGCATCTCCCCCACCGCGTAGTTCAGGTGAAACACCACCGAGAACACGGTTTGGGAGAAGCGGCGGTCGTAGGCGTTGTCGTAGGTGAGGACGCGCATAAGAAGGAGACTCAGTGATAGAGTCTCCGACACGTCCGAGTCGGCGTTCAGCATCAGCGCCCAGCGGCCATTGTCGGTGACGCGGCGGCGGGTGTCTTCCTGGACGAAGAAGCTCTGAGTGTGGCTGCTCTGGTAGCCGACGCGGGTGCGGAGAAGGTTGCTGCGAAGATCCCAACTGCGCGGGAGAGGGAAGGCCTTCGCGATGTCGGCGGTGAGGTCGTTCTGGCTCCCCACTATCAGGCCGCCGCTGCGCACCTCGCGGCGGTCGGCGCGGGTCCAGCCGGCGTTGGTGGAGAAACCGCCAAGGATGGACCAGGTGATCGAGCCGTTGAGCGGGTACTGCTTCAGCTCCTGCTCCACTCTGATCCCCTCGCCGAAGAGGTCGGAGGCGCCGCCGGTGATGGGCTGGAACGACTTCGCGTTCGTGATGCGCGCGCCGACCTGCGCGCCGATGCTCGTGAAGAGATCGCGCAGCGACTGCGGCGGAGTGTAGTTCCAGCGGAGGCTCACATCCGGGAAGATCTCCTGCTCGGCGTCGAGCACGGTCTGCACATCCACCACGCGCGACCACGATGTGCTGTGCACGCGGCTGTAGCGATCGGTGACTACGAAGCCGAGCGGGAGGAAGAGCGAGTGCTGGAGCACGAGATTGTGCGACACGCCCGCGCTCGTGGCCAGCACTCCCTCCGACCGGCGGAAGTCGTCGTCGCCGCCCAGTGCGAGCTGGTAGCCGAGCGACGGGTCGAAGCCTACTCCGTCGAAGGCGGAGCGGAGATCGCGGCGCCACTGGACGTCCACGGGCGAGAGGAACTTCGCGAGCGAGCGGAGCGCGCTCGAGTCGCTCGTGTAGAGCGAGATGGCGCGCGGGATGTCCACGGTCGCGGTCACGGCGAGTCCCTGTCCGTTGGAGAATCTGCGCGGGAGGTGAAAGTCGCCGCTGTCGATGCCCGATTCCTCCACGTCGAATGCGCCGGCCGCGTCGCCCAGTCCACGCACGAGATTGCGAGCGTTGGGATCGCGAAGGAGCGAGAAGTTGGCGGTGAAGTCGATGCGCGGGCGCACCCACGGCGCGAGGGGCGGCGCTATGCTCACGGCGGCGGAGAGCTGGCGCTCGCGCTCCATCCCCATGTCGACACCGAGGAAGCGCTGCCGCTCGGCGCCCGCCAGCACTGCGACGCCGGTGCTGTCGCCGTAGTCGCGCAGGTCGCGCAGCGTGGTCACGCTCACGCGCGCGCTCATGGTCTGGAAGGGACGCAGCTCGAGCGCGGCGGTGTTGCGCCAGACGTCCTCGAGGCCGAGCACCTCGTGGGCACTGTCGTCCGCGAACAGCACGGGGAGCGCGAACGACTGCCGGTGGCTCTCGTTCTTCGCGTAAGCGCTGGTGAAGCGCACGAGAGTCGGATTCCAGCGGATGGTGGCGTCGTGCAGCGATTTCAGCAGCTCCGTGCCGCGCAGCCAACCGGGGAGACTCTCTATCGCCCCACGCAGCCAGCCGGGCATCTGCGACTCTCGCGGGCGCGGCGCGAGATTGTAATCCAGCTCGCCGGTGACGGCGGAGCTCTTTCCGGTGTCGAACTCGCTCCGCGAAGACGACGTGATGTAGCTCCCCGTGAGCGCGAGGTTGTTGACGATCGGAGCGAACACCGAATTGCGGAGCGGCTCCGCCCTGCGCATGGCGAGCGTGTACGACGTTGCCGACGTACGCGGCGTACGCGCGCCGGGGATGTCGGGCGCCATCAGATCGGACCGCGCGAAGAAGAGCGGGTCGCCAGCGGTTTGCGTATGGCTGACCGTGAGTGGGAGCACCAGTCCGAGCGAGCGCGGGAGAAACTTGTCGAGCCGCACCGACGACGCGAGGTTGAACTGGTTGTCGGTCATGAAGGTGGGCTGCTCGCCGAGCTGCCTGAAGTTCTGATCGCGCCTGCTCACGCTCGCGCGCAGCGATCCCACGTCGCCAGCCGCCACGTTCACGCCGAGCTGGCCGGCGTAACCGGGTTGGTCCACCACACCGGTCAGTCTGATGTCGTCCACCCAGAGCTCCAGACTGTCGGACGGCGAGATCGCGCCGCCATTCCCCAGCCCCTCGTCGCTCACGCGGAGGATCCCCACCGCCAGCTCCTGCGCGGCGGCGAGGTTTGGTGGATTGATGGCGGGGTTGCTGGTGTAGACGATGTATCCGTCGTCGCACGCCGCGTAGCGGCGGGAGCCGGTGGCCTGCGCCAGCTCGGATCGCACTACCAGCGCGGAGTCGAGCCCGTGGCAGGAGAGCAGCGAGTCGCCGCCAGCGAGGAAGGCGTTCTCGAGCCGCGCGCGCAGATCGAAGAAGCGGCGCAGGTCCACGTGAACTTCGGGGAGCCACGCGTCGCGCGAGGGGCCCTGGTTCACCGGCGTACGGTAGAAGTAGAAGTTGTCGGCGTCGCTCCCGACCTTGATGTAGAACTGCAGATCGCCGAGCTCTCCCCACCCCTTGCTCGCGCCGCGCGCCCAGACGCGGAGCTCGCGGTAGCCCATGAAGTTCTTCTCACCTTCCGGGAACCTGAAGAACGCCTCCGCGCGGCGCATCACGGGGACGTTCACCGCGATGAGCCGCAGCGAGCTCTCGTTCACCTGTACGGTGCCCGGTGAGAACTCGCTCCCCTTGCTGTCTGGTTCGTCGGTGACGCCCGGCGGCGATTCGTACGGCGGTGCGTCGCCGCCGCGCGCGCCGCGGTCCTGCGTGCCGATGGTGGTGGCGATCACCGTTCCGGTTCCCGGTGCGGGCGTACCGCCCACACCACCGCCGCCGATCCCGGCCACGGCGCGATCGGTGCGCTTGGTCCACGGCGAGCCGCTGAGACGCAGCCGCGCGATCGCGAAGCGCGTGAAGTCGTTCTCACCGACCGGCGCCTGCTGGCCCGATACGACCGTGAGCCGCATCGACTTTATCCGGCGCGCCAGCGGGTTGTTGAGCTGGGCGGTGGGCGCGCTGAAGGGGACGCGAAACTGCACCCAGCACACGGGGCGCGCGCCGCCGCCCGATGTGGTGTCGGTGAGAGTGTGGTAGCAGCGCCCCACCTGCGCGTACGATGCGTGGTCGCCGAGATCCACCACATAGCGCAGGAGCTGCTCGGTGTTGCGCGCATCGCTCGGGATGTTGAGGAAGCCGTCGCGATCGAGGTCTTCCTCGTCCAGCCGACGGTTCCCCACCGTGCAGTCGGCGGTGGCGTCTCCCAGGGGGAGCACGGGCACCGGTCCGCGCCTGCACACGGGCACCCTGAAGTAGGTGAGCCGCGTTCCGGCGGCCACGTCGTTCACCACCAGCGACTGCGCCACGTCGCCGGGAAGCCCCACGTCATTTCGTGCGACGTCGAACGATCGGGTGAGCGAGTCGCGCTCGGTGGCGAGCCGGTCGAACCCCTGGAGCTGCCGCCCCGCGAACACGGAGTCCACCCCTCCCCCGCCAGTCCCCGGCGGGAGCACGGTGAGTGTCTCGGGCGCGAAGGCAACCGAATTCTCCGACACTTCGCCGAAGTCGAAGATCAGCGTGGGACTCTTCGGGCGCATGCTCGCGCTGGTGTCCATCAGCGCCCAGAACTCGAGCTGCTCCACGTGCGAGAGATCCACGCCGGTGGGATCGAGCGACTGGCTCAGCGAGCGCCAGGTCCGCCCGCTCTGCAGCCCCGGCCCCGTTCCACCGGGGGTGAGCCACTGGTAGCGACCCGCGGAGTTGGGGAGGCCGCCGATGCCGCGCGGGTAGAGCGAGAGCCAGAGCACCGTTTCTGGCGAGCGAAACGACTGGCCGCCGATGAACACGAACTGCGAGTCTATCTGCTCGGGAAAGAATCTGAGCGCCACGTCGCCACGCACGGCGGGGTCGGAGACCATGCCGATGTTCTGCCAGGCGAGCGTTGTCGCGCTGTCGAGCGGAAAGTCGTATGGCACGCCGCCGATGGTCATCGGCGCGCCTCCCGGGAGCGCTGGCTGACTTCCGTAGTGCCACGATGACTCCTGCAGATCGACGGTGATCCCGCCCGTTCCCTCGAAGGTCTCCACGTACGCCGCGCCCGCGGAGTTGGGACGCGGCCGGCTGGTGGCAAACTCGCCCTGCACGTTCACGCTCGAGGGCGCATCGCGCGATGCCGCGGGGAGCATCCTCACGAGCCCCGACAGGAGCTTGCTGTCGAAGGTGAAGTCGCCGCTCACGCCCGCCAGCAGCGTAGACGCCGGCTCGAAGCCGAGCGGCGGCCGGTTGAAGGGCGTCTTCTGCGCCTGCGACAGCGCCGTGATGTTGAACTGTCCGTGCTCGCTCGGGAACTCCGCTGCGAG
>DASSOX010000280.1:0-2400 GCA_035700125.1 Gemmatimonadaceae bacterium | reverse complement strand
GTCCGCTGGGCGGTGATCGCGGCCGTCACCTGCTTCGTCCACCTCGCGCTGCAGCACTTCGCGACTCACTCCCGCGGCCTCGCTCGCCCGCATGATGTACATGTCGCGCGTGATAGGATCGGTGGCCGCGCGCACCGTGGGAAGCAGCCGGTCGAGAGCGCGACGTTTGCCGCGCAGGTCCCCGAACCAACCGGCACGCTCCAGTAGCTGCACCTTTCTCTCGAACACATCCATCGCCTGCGAGAGCTGGCTCGAAAGGCCGGCCGCGCCATGCTTGTCCACGAACGAGTCGGGATCCTCCCCATCGGGAAGCGTTACCACCTGCACGCTCGCGCCGTGGCGGAGCAGCTCATCGCCCGCCCGGAACGTCGCCTTGAGGCCGGCCTGGTCGCTGTCGTAGAGCAGGTAGACGTTCTTCGTGTAGCGCCGGATGAGCGCTGCCTGCTGCTCCGTGAGTGCCGTACCGAGCGGAGCCACCACCCAGTCGAAGCCGGCGGTCACGAGGCGAACCACGTCGAAGTATCCCTCCACCACCCTCGCGCGCTCGTCGCGGCGAATGACGTGCCGCGCCATGTGCATCCCGTAGAGCAGCCTCGCCTTGCTGAACACGGGCGATTCGGAGGAATTGAGATACTTCGGCTCGCCCGGACCAAGCAGCCGACCTCCGAAGCCCGCCGTATTCCCCGCGATGTCGAGGATGGGAAAGATCAGCCGGTTGCGGAAGCGCGGGCGCACTTCGCCCCCCTCATCACGCTGGACGAGCAGCCCTGCCTGGAGCAGCCGAGCATCTTCGATTCCCAGGGCGTTGAAGTGACTGCGCATTGCGCTCGTGTCCCGCGGAGCGAAGCCCAGTCCGAAACGGTCGGCCACTTCGCGCGCCACGCCGCGCAGCGACAGATAGTCGCGTGCTGCCCTCCCCTGCTCGTCGTCCCAGAGGAGCGACCGGAAGTAGTCGGCCGCCGCGGAGTTGATGTCCCATATCGGCTGCCGGGGGTCGGTCCCTTCGGGGCGGCGCTGAACTTCCTCCACCACGATCCCCACTTTCTCCGCCACGTGGCGCACCGCCGTCGGCCAGTCCATCCCGAGGCGCTTCTGCAGAAAGGTGAAGACGTCGCCGCCCTCGTGGCACACGAAGCAGTAGTAGATCCCTTTCTTCGGCGACACGGAGAAGTTCCTGTGCGTCCCCTGGTGAAAGGGACATGGCCCGCGGTAGTCGGAGCCGGTGCGTCGGAGGTTCACGTGCTCGCCGATGATGCGCACGATGTCGGCGGCCTCGCGAACGCGTTCTACGCTTTCGTCTGTGATCATGTCAGCGCAGCTCGGCCACGGTTACCCCCGCCCCACCTTCGTTCCACGCGCCGAGTCGGAACTCGCGCACGCGCGGATCGCCGCGCAGCAGCTCGGCCACTCGCTCGCGCAGCGCACCGGTCCCTTTCCCGTGGATGATCCGCATCGTTCGCAGGTCGCCCCGCACCGCGCCATCGAGTGCCTGAAGCAGCTCGGTCTCCATCTCGTCCACTCGAAGGCCGCGGAGATCGATCTCGGTGCGCAGCTCTTCCTCGGGAAGCGCACCGCGAATCGCCACCGTCTCAGTGGGGCTCGCCGCGGAACCGCGCACCCGCCTGAGTGAATTCACGGGAACGCTCAACTTCATGGCGCCAACCGCTACCACAGCGTCTTCGCCTCGCAACTCGACCACGCGCCCGGAGCGTCCGCCCAGACTGGAGAGCTCCACTGTGTCGTCCACGGCAATGCCGCCGCTCGCGGGTGGTGCGACGCGCGTACGGGCTCCCGCTTCGCCTGCCCCCCGTTCACGCCCGCTCTCGGCCTGCAGTCGCTCGAGTTCCGCCGCCTGCGTGGCAGCCAGTTCCTCGACTCTGCGCCGCGCTTCGCGCGCGCTCTCATCCACCGCGGCGCTCTCGCGGATCTCGCGGATGGCGCGCTCCACCTCGGCGCGCGCGTCGAGCAGGTACTGGCGCGCTTCCTGACGTGCACGAGTCTCGGCGGATCGCTCGGCGGCTCGCAGTTCGCGCTCGCGCGCTTCCACATCACGCAGTCGCTCCTCGGCTCGCTCCGCGATGAGTGTAGTCGCGTCGTCGCGCTCGCGCAGCTCCACCTCGCGACGCTGCAGCTGCGAGAGCAGCTCGGCCACATCCCGTTCGCCGCCGGTGAAGCGCTCCGCCGCGCGGGCGAGGACGCTCGCTGGCAGGTGAAGCCGCCGTGCGATCGCCAAACCGTACGAGCGTCCCGGGATCCCCTTGATGAGCCGGTATGTAGGGGCGAGCGCTTCTTCGTCGAATTGCAGCGATGCGTTGACGAGACCCGATAGCTCGGTAGCGAGAAGCTTGAGGGCGCCGAGGTGAGTGGTGGCCACGGTGAAGGTGCCGCGGCGAGTGAGCT
>DASSOX010000279.1:0-10832 GCA_035700125.1 Gemmatimonadaceae bacterium | reverse complement strand
CCACGTCCCTCTCGACATCCTCCGCCTCGACCCCTCTTCCCCCTACGTGGTCGAAGATCTCCTTACCGGCGCCCGCTTCACCTGGCGCGGCGAGGCGAACTACGTCCGACTGGAC
The DNA here is from genome assembly GCA_035700125.1 of Gemmatimonadaceae bacterium. GTDB lineage: Bacteria > Gemmatimonadota > Gemmatimonadetes > Gemmatimonadales > Gemmatimonadaceae > JADGGM01. The sequence goes on along the minus strand of DASSOX010000279.1, from coordinate 10,717 downwards.
CCCGCGGTGCAGGTGGCGCATGTGCTGCGCGTGGTGAGATAGTGAGAGAAGAGAAAGCAGAGAGCAGAGAGCAGAGAGCAGTGAAGACCTCCACGGCGGTCATCCCCGCGTTCGCGGGGATGACTGTGAACGGTGTGCAGTTCCCTGCTTTCCGCTTCCTGCTTTCTGCTTTCTCCTCCCACTCCCCCTACCCTGAACTATCCCTACCCCCTAACCCCCCAATGCCCGACCCCCTCTGGTACAAGGACGCGATCATATATCAGCTGCACGTGAAGGCCTTTCGCGATAGCAACGCGGATGGGTACGGCGACATCCCGGGGCTCATCGACAAGCTCGATTACGTGCAGTCGCTGGGCGTAAATTGCATCTGGCTGCTCCCGTTCTATCCATCGCCGCTGAGGGACGACGGCTATGACATCGCGGCGTACGAGGCGATCCATCCGCAGTACGGGACGATCGAGGATTTCTCGCGGCTGCTGGACGATGCGCACGCCAGAGGGATCCGCGTCATCACGGAGCTCGTGATCAACCACACCTCCGACCAGCACCCGTGGTTCCAGCGCGCGCGCAACGCGCCGAAGGGATCGCCGATGCGCAACTTCTACGTCTGGTCGGACGATGCGGCGAAGTACGGCGACGCGCGCATCATCTTCACCGACACCGAAAAATCCAACTGGACCTGGGATCCGGTGGCGGGGCAGTTCTACTGGCACCGCTTCTTCAGCCATCAGCCGGACCTCAACTTCGACAACCCCGCGGTCGTGGAAGCGGTGAAGGACGTCATGCGCTTCTGGCTGCGCATGGGCGTGGACGGGCTGCGTCTCGACGCGATCCCCTACCTCGTGGAGCGCGAGGGAACGAACTGCGAGAATCTTCCCGAGACGCACGCCATACTGAAGGACCTGCGCGCCACGCTCGACGCCGAGTTTCCCGGCCGCATGCTCCTCGCCGAGGCGAACCAGTGGCCGAGCGATGTGATCGAGTACTTCGGGGACAACGACGAATGCCACATGGCCTTCCACTTCCCGCTCATGCCGCGCATGTACATGGCGCTCAGGCGCGAAGACCGGAGTCCGGTGGTGGACATCATGGCGCAGACGCCGGACCTCTCGCCGGATAACCAGTGGGCGATCTTTCTGCGCAACCACGATGAGCTCACGCTCGAGATGGTCACGGACGAAGAGCGCGACTACATGTACCGCGAGTACGCGCGCGACCCGCGGATGCGCGTGAATGTCGGGATCCGCCGCCGCCTCGCGCCGCTCCTCGACAACGGGCGGCGCCAGATCGAGTTGATGAACGCGCTCCTCATGACCATGCCCGGGACGCCGGTCCTCTACTACGGCGACGAGATCGGGATGGGCGACAACATGTACCTCGGCGATCGCAACGGCGTCCGCACTCCGATGCAGTGGAACGCGAGCTGGAACGCCGGCTTCTCCGAGGGCGACCAGCAGGCGCTCTACTTTCCGCTCATCGTGGATGCGCCGTACAGCTACCAGGCGGTGAACGTCATGGCGCAGGAGCGTACGCAGACCTCGCTCCTCCGCTGGATGCGGCGGCTCATCAGGGTCAGGAGCCAGTATCGCGCGTTCGGGCGCGGAACCTTCGAGATGCTCCTTCCCGAGAACCGCCACGTCATCGTCTACCTGCGCCGCTACGAGAACGAGATAATTCTCTGCGTGAACAACCTCTCGCGCTTCGTGCAGCCGGTGGAGATCAACCTCCAGCGCTGGAGCGGGATGGTGCCCGTGGAGCTCTTCGGCAACATCTCCTTCCCGCCCATCGGTGAGCAGCCGTACTTCATGTCGCTCGGTCCGCACACCTTCTACTGGTTCCGGCTCGTGCCGCCCGCCGAGGCGCCGGTCTCGCAATGAGCGATCGCCGCGAGCCGCCCACGCTCAGCGTACCCGCCGGACTGGCGTCGGCGCTATCGGCGGCCGTTCTCCGCTCGGTGGACTCGCGCGCGCTAGCCAGCTTCCTCGCGGCCTCGCGCTGGTTCGGCGGGAAGGGGCGCACGCCCGAGTCGGTGCGCATCGCCGAAGTCATTCCGGTCGAGTGGGGAGGCGATCGGGCGGTGATCGCGCGCCTCGTCGTGCGCGCTGGAGGAAGCGAGAGCGGCTATCAGCTCCCGCTCGTGGTGCGCGAGGCGGAGATGAGCGAGTCCCATGCACCCCCCGCGCACTCGGTACTCGCGCAGGTGAACGCCGGCGGCGTGCACGGACTCGTCTTCGACGCCCTGCACGATCCGGGCTTCCGCGCGCTGCTCGCGACGGCGCTCGAGCGCGGCGTCACTTTCGCGGCCGACGGCGCGCGCTGGTCGCTCGCCCCGGTCGGTGAAGGAGCGGAAGGATTGGAGTCCCAGCCCTCGCGCCTCCTGGCGGGAGAGCAGAGCAACAGCTCGGTGATCTACGGCGACCGCGCCATCCTCAAGCTCTTTCGCAAGCTCGAGCCGGGGATCAACCCGGACGTCGAAGTCACGCGCTTCCTCACCACTCACACGTCATTCCGCGACACGCCGCAGCTCCTCGCCGAGCTGGCCTTCGAGAGCGACGGGCAGGGGCGCAGCGTGGCGGGGATGCTGACGCGCTTCGTGGGCGGCGCGGAAGACGGGTGGCGCTACGCGCTCGGCCAGCTCGGGGTATACCTGAGCGCGGGCGGCAACGGCGGCGACCCCTCCAACTCCTTCGCCGACGATGCGCGCCGCCTCGGCGCCGTGACGCGCGCGATGCACAACGCGCTCGCAACGCCGAGCGATGATCCCGCCTTCCGAACCGAGCCGGTCACGGGCAGCGACATCGCGCGCTGGACCGAGCGCGCCCTCCACACGGTAGACTCGGCGCTCGATCTGCTGGCGTCGCGCGCGTCGTCGCTGGAGCCGAGGACGTCTGCGATGGCGCGCGCCATCGCGGGCCGTCGCGTCGCGATCCACGAGCTGCTGGATGAGGCGTCGCGCGGCGCGCGCGGCGAGCGCGCGGTGGATCAGGGGATCAAGTCGCGCACGCACGGCGATTATCACCTGGGCCAACTCCTGCGCGCCGGCGATGGCCGCTGGTACGTGATAGACTTCGAAGGCGAGCCGGCGCGTGCGCTCGCCGAAAGGCGCGAGATCACGAGTCCCGCGCGCGATGTGGCCGGGATGCTCCGCTCCTTCGGCTACGCGGCCGCCACAGGTGCGGCGAAGGCAGGCGGGCTCGGAACCAACCCCGCCACCGAGATCCGCTCGGCGCACTGGGACCGCGACGCCAGAGCCGCCTTCCTCGACGCGTACGGCGCCGATCCGAACGACCCCCTCATCGAGCTGTTCGAGATGGAGAAGATGTTCTACGAACTGGAGTACGAGCTGAACAACCGCCCCGACTGGGTCTGGGTGCCGCTGCGTGCCATCGCTCGGCTGTTCTGAAGATGCCGCAGAGGTCCCCGCGCTGGTCGCTCTCGCGCGGCGCCACGCTGCTCCGGGGAGCCGAGGCCACCCGCTTTTCCGTATGGTGTCCGCGCGCGCGCACCGTGGATGTGGTGATTTCCGAGGGCTCGGCGGCCGGCCGGCACGGGATGGCGCGGCGCGATGACGGAGTGTTCGAAGGCACCGTCGCCGGTGCCGCGGCAGGCACCCGCTACGCCTACTCCATCGATGGCGGCCCCCAGCGCCCCGATCCGGTGAGCCGCTGGCAGCCGGACGGAGTGCACGGTCCATCCTGCGTGGTGGATACCGCGGCGTTCGTGTGGAGCGACAGCGGGTGGACCGGCGTGGAGATGGCCGACTACGTGATCTACGAGCTGCATGTGGGAACGTTCACCGGGTCCGGCACCTTCGACGCCGTCATCGCCGAGCTCCCGGCACTCGTGGAACTGGGCGTGACGGCGATCGAGCTGATGCCGGTGGCGCAGTTCCCCGGCGCGCGAAACTGGGGATACGACGGCGTGGACCTCTACGCGCCGCAGAACAGCTATGGTGGTCCGGAAGGTCTCGCGCGGCTCGTGAACGCGGTGCACGAGCATGGACTCGCGCTCATACTCGACGTGGTCTACAACCACCTGGGTCCCGAGGGAAATTACCTGAGCGAGTTCGGCCCGTACTTCACCGATCGGTACCACACCCCGTGGGGCTCGGCCATCAACTACGACGGACCCGGCAGCGATGAAGTGCGGCGCTACGTGATAGATAACGCGCTCTACTGGGTCACCGAGTACCACGTGGATGCGCTGCGGCTCGACGCGGTGCACGGGATCTACGACTTCGGCGCCAGACACATCCTCGAGGAGCTCGCGCACGAGGTACACACGCAGGCGCGCGCGCTCGGCCGCAGCGTGCAGGTGATCGCCGAGAGCGATCTCAACGACCCGCGGCTCCTCCGTCCGCCGGAGCGCGGCGGCTTCGGGCTGGATGCTCAGTGGAGCGACGATTTCCATCACGCCGTCCACGTTGCGCTCACCGGTGAGCGCAACGGCTACTACGCCGACTTCTCCGGTGTGCGCGATATCGCCGATGCACTCGAGCGACGCTTCGTGTACTCGGGAGCGCACTCCGAGCATCGCGACAGGCGCCACGGCGCGCCCGCCACCGACGTGACGGCCGACCACTTCGTGATCGCCATCCAGAACCACGACCAGGTCGGCAACCGCGCTGACGGTGAGCGGCTTTCGGTGCTGCTGTCTGGCGACAGGCTGAAGCTCGGAGCCGCGCTTCTCCTCCTGGCGCCGTACGTGCCGCTAATGTTCATGGGAGAGGAGTACGGCGAGACGAACCCATTTCTCTACTTCGTGAGCCACGGCGACCCCGAGCTGGTGGAGGCGGTGCGCGAGGGGCGCCGGCGCGAGTTCGAGCACTTCGGCTGGCGTCGCGATGTGCCCGACCCACAGGCGGTCGATGCCTTCGAACGCTCTCGACTCGATCGCGGCGAGCTGGACGAGCCGCGCCACCGCCAGATCCTCGCTCTCTACAGGGATCTTCTCGCCATGCGTCGCTCGGAAGCCGCGCTGCGTCCCGGAGCGGCGGATGTTCGCTCGGAGTCGGACCCCGAAGGCGAATGCCTGATCGTACGACTCGTCCCGCACGCTGGCGGAACGGGCGGGCGCAGTGCGAGTGGGCGCTGCGCGAGTACTCTTCTCGCTCTCTACAACTTCTCGGCGAGCGAGCGCCAGGTTGGAGTCGATGGCGCGGATGGCCGCTGGCGTCTTCGCTTCTCGACGCGCGCCGCGCGCTACGGCGGTCCCGGCGACGAACCGGGCATCGCCCCCGTACCCGGTGCGCGCGGGCAGCGAATCACGCTGCGCCCGGAGAGCGCCGTACTTTTCCGCGACGAGGAAGTCTGAGATGCGAGTCTGGCCAGGCAATCCCTATCCACTCGGTGCAACCTGGGATGGTGAAGGCGTCAACTTCGCCATCTTTTCGGAGAACGCCACGGGCGTCGAGCTCTGTCTCTTCGCGGGGCCCGACGACGCGGTGGAGACCACGCGCATCAACCTTCGAGAGCGCAACGATCAGATCTGGCACTGCTATCTCCCCGACGCACGCCCGGGCCAGCTCTACGGATACCGCGTGTTCGGGCCGTACGAGCCCGAGAAGGGGCACCGGTTCAATCCGAACTGCCTGCTCATCGATCCATACGCCAAGGCGATCAGCGGCACCATCAAGTGGCGCGACACGCTGTTCGGCTACGATGTGAGCAGCACGCGCAGCGACCTCGAGATGAGCCGGCGCAACAGCGCGGGCGACGTGCCCAAGTCCGTCGTGGTGGACTCCGCTTTCACCTGGGTCGGCGACAGGAATCCACGCACGCCGTGGAATCAGACGGTGATCTACGAGTGCCACGTGAAGGGGATGACCAAGCTGCACCCGCTCGTCCCCGACAATCTTCGCGGCACTTATCTGGGGCTCGGCTCCGATCCGGTGATCGAGCACCTTCTCTCCCTCGGCGTGACGGCGGTGGAGCTCCTGCCGGTGCACCACTTCGCCGTGGAGCGCCATCTCGCCGAGATCGGACTCACCAACTACTGGGGCTACAACTCCATCGGCTTCCTCGCGCCCGACGTGCGCTACGCCAGCGGCGGTCTTGGCCAGCAGGTGAGCGAGTTCAAGTCGATGGTCAAGACACTCCACTCGGCCGGTATCGAGGTCATTCTCGACGTGGTCTACAATCACACCGCCGAGGGCAATCATCTCGGGCCCACGCTCTCGCTGCGCGGAATAGACAACGTCGCCTACTACCGGCTCGATCCGAAGAACCCGCGCTACTATCTGGACTTCACCGGATGTGGCAACTCGCTCAACATGCGGCATCCGCGGACGATCCAGCTCATCATGGACTCGCTCCGCTACTGGGTGAACGAGATGCACGTGGACGGTTTCCGTTTCGATCTCGCGCCTGCGCTCGCGCGCGAGCTGTACGAGGTGAACCGGCTCGGCACCTTCTTCGACATCATTCACCAGGACCCCACGCTCTCGCGCGTGAAGCTGATAGCGGAGCCATGGGACATCGGACCCGGCGGTTACCAGGTGGGGAACTTCCCGATGGGGTGGGCCGAGTGGAACGGGAAGTATCGCGATGACATGCGTCGCTTCTGGAAGGGCGACGCCGGGATGGTGAACGATGTCGCCTCGCGTCTCTCGGGGAGCAGCGACATCTACCAGTGGAGCAACCGCACCCAGTATGCGAGCGTGAACTTCATCACCGCGCACGACGGCTTCACGCTCGAGGATCTCGTCAGCTACGAGCGGAAGCACAACGAGGCCAACGGCGAGCAGAATCGCGACGGCACCGACGCGAACTACAGCCGTAACTGGGGCGTGGAAGGACCGACCGACGATCCCGCGGTGCTCCGCCGGCGCGATCGCTCGAAGCGCAACTTTCTCGCGACGCTCGCCTTCTCGCAGGGCGTGCCGATGATCTCGCACGGCGACGAGATGGGGCGTACGCAGCACGGCAACAACAACGCGTACGCGCAGGACAACCCCACTACCTGGGTGAACTGGCGCCTGAGCGCGCGCGACAAGCAGTTGCTCGAGTTCACTAGGCGGGTGTTCGCCCTGCGGAAGGCGAACCCCGTGCTGCGCCGGCGCGGCTTCTTCCGCGGGATGGTGTTGAACGCGCTCGGCGCGAAGGATCTCTCCTGGCGGCGCACCGATGGCTCGGAGATGACTGATGGCGACTGGCGCGACGACAACCTGCACTCGCTCGGAATGCTCATCCACGGCGAGGCGGCCGACGAGATAGACAGCCGCGGCCGACCGGTGCGGGGCGACACGCTCTTCCTCCTCATCAACAACCGCGAGGGAGCGCAGTCGTTCGCGCTCCCGGAGCTCGCGGCACCCGGCGAATGGACCGAAGTGGTGAACACCGCAGCCGATCGCGGACATGCACTCGGCACGATGGGTGCAACGCTCGCCCCGTTCTCGCTGGTGCTTCTCCGCTACGTGCCGGCCGTCGTGACGGCGCCGACCCCGCCCGAGGTACCACAGGTGCCCGAGGTACCGAGCGTGCCTGCAACACCGGATGCGCCGGCCGCGAAGGAGGCGGTGAATGACTGAGAGACACGAGGCGGAGCTGCTGCTTCGCGGAGAAAACTCGAATCCGCACGGCGTGCTCGGCGCGCATGCGGGCGTGATGGACGGCGTGCCGGGCGCCATGGTGCGCGCGCTGCATCCCGACGCGACCTCGGTGGAGTGCATTCTCGCGAGCGGCGAGGTGCTGCCGCTCGAGCGCGTGGAGGGAGCGCCCGGGATTTTCGCTGCTTTCATCCCCCGCGCCAGCGTACCGCTCCGCTATCGTCTGCGCTTTCACTTCGCCGATGGCGCTACCTGGGAGCGCGGCGATCCATACCGATTCCTCCCCACCGTGGGCGAGCTCGATCTGCACCTCTTCAACGAGGGCACGCATCGCCGCCTGTGGGAGATGATGGGTGCGCACGCGCGAACGATAGATGGCGAGCGCGGGACGTCGTTCACGGTCTGGGCGCCCAACGCGCGGCGCGTCAGCGTGGTGGGCGACTTCAACGGCTGGGACGGACGCCTTCTTCCCATGCGCTCGCTCGGATCATCCGGGGTGTGGGAGATCTTCGTCCCGGGCGTGGAGTCGGGGGCGCTGTACAAGTTCGAGATCCTCACGCGCGAGCACGCGATACGGGTGAAGACCGATCCGTACGCGCGCGCCATGGAGGTGCCGCCGGGCACCGCGTCGCGCGTCGTCTCGCCCGACGACTATCGCTGGGGTGACGCCTCGTGGATGGAGGAGCGCGCGCGGCGCGATGCGGCGCGGGAGCCGATGGCCATCTACGAGCTGCACATGGGCTCGTGGGCGCGCGTCCCCGAGGAGGGCGGCCGCTCGCTCACCTACAGGGAGATCGCGCCGCGATTGGTGGAGCACGTGAAGCGGCTCGGCTTCACGCACCTGGAGCTCCTCCCGGTCATGGAGCACCCCTTCGCCGGGTCGTGGGGCTATCAGGTGACCGGCTACTACGCGCCCACCGCGCGCTACGGGACGCCCGACGACTTCCGCTACTTCGTGGACTACTGCCACCAGGCGGGGATCGGCGTCATCCTCGACTGGGTGCCCGCGCACTTTCCGAAGGACGATTTCGCGCTGCGCCGCTTCGACGGCACCGCGCTCTACGAGCACGAGGATCCACGGCTCGGCGAGCACCCCGACTGGGGAACGCTCATCTTCAACTACGGCCGCGCCGAGGTGCGCAACTTCCTCCTCGCCAACGCGCTCTACTGGCTGCTCGAGTTTCACGTGGACGGCCTCCGCGTCGATGCGGTGGCGTCCATGCTCTATCTCGATTACAGCCGCAAGGCGGGCGAGTGGCTTCGCAACCGCTACGGTGGCCGCGAGAATATCGAGGCGATGGACTTCCTGCGCATGATGAACGAGCAGACGCACCAGGAGGCGCCGGGGTGCATCACGGTGGCAGAGGAGTCCACGGCGTGGCCCGGCGTTACCACGCCCGTGTCCGACGGTGGGCTCGGCTTCTCGTTCAAGTGGAACATGGGGTGGATGCACGACACGCTGCAGTACTTTTCGCTCGACCCGGTGTACCGATCGCATCATCAGGGGCAGCTCACCTTCGCGATGATCTACGAGTACAGCGAGCGGTTCATCATGCCGCTGTCACACGACGAGGTCGTGCACATGAAGCGCTCGCTCCTCGACAAGATGCCGGGCGACATCTGGCAGAAGCTCGCGAATCTGCGGTTGCTCCTCTCCTACATGTACACGCGGCCGGGGAAGAAGCTGCTCTTCATGGGTAGCGAGCTAGCGCCGTGGAACGAGTGGAATCACGACAGCAGCATAGACTGGCACCTGCGCGACGATCCGCAGCACGCCGCCTTCGAGCGCTTCGTCGGCTGCCTCGGCGCGCTCTACCTCGAGCATCCCGCGTTCTGGCGGATGGACCACGAGCCGGAGGGCTTCCAGTGGATAGACGCGGCCGACGTGCAGAACTCGGTCGTTTCGTACGTGCGCCGCGGCGGTGGCGAGCAGCTGGTGGTCGCGCTCAACCTCACCCCGGTTCCGCGCGAGCACTACCGCATCGGTGCTCCCGTGGCGGGAGAGTACACGCGGATCTTCTCGAGCGACGATCCGCGCTTCGGCGGGAGCGGTCTGAGTGGCGGCCAGATGGTGAGGGCCGATGCGTCGCCCTTCCACGGGTATCCGCAGTCGCTGGAGCTCACGCTTCCCCCGCTTGGCGCGCTCGTACTCGCGCCGGTGAAGAGGAGAGGGAGTGCGAGCGTCGGTGCGGGAGCGAGGGAGGAGGGAGGGGATGGCGAGGGAGATGGGAATGGAGCGGAAGGGCGGGAGCGAGCGGCGGAGCGAACGAGCGGGATGCGAAGCGTCTAGCTCCATCGCACGGCTCACGAATGCGCGCCTCAGGAATGCGCGTCTCACTGTCACATGGCTCACCACGATAGCACGTCTCACATTTCCGCTCCGCGAAATACGGCGTTGCGAGAGCTCGCGGAGCGACTCGGCATACTCTCGTCGTACATCTCCCAGGACGGGCGCGAAGTTCGTTCGACATCGGACGAAACGCGCGTGGCGATTCTCGCCGCCATGGGTTACGACGCGTCGAGCGAGGAGCTCGCTCGCGCGGCGCTGGAGGAGTCGAGGGAGCGAGACGCGGAGCGCGTGGCGGAGCCGGTCCGTGTAGCGCGCGAGTGGGAGTTGCGTGCCCCGGCGCGCGGCGGGCTTCGGTTTCATATCCCCGACTCCTGGGGAGTGGGCGCGGGCGAGCGGGTGGAGTATCGGCTCACGATCGCGCCGGAGGTGGAAGACACCGTGGCCGGTGGCGAGTCGGTGGGCCGCGAGGGGAACGTCCGGGAGCCGGGTGCGAGCTCGGGCGAAGATGCACACTCTCGCGGCCGCGGCGATGCCGTCATTTCTCGAGACGGTACCGCGGAGATCGGAGAGGGTGGCGGTATCGCCGTAGCTCTCGTGTCGCCGCCTGCGCCCGGGTATTACGAGCTGCGCGTCACCGTCGCCGCGGGCGGGCGATGGAGCGAGGCACGACAGCGGCTGGTCGTGGTGCCCGACCGGTGTGTCACTCCCGAGCGGCGAGGCTACGGAATCATCGCGAACCTCTACTCCATCCGTGGCGCACGGAGCTGGGGAGTGGGCGACCTGACCGACCTTGCCGAACTGGCGCGGTGGAGCGGGGAGAGGGGAGCGGCATTCGTGGGCGTGAATCCGCTGCACGCTCTGCGCTCCGTCGGGGGCGAAGT
>DASSOX010000278.1:0-60288 GCA_035700125.1 Gemmatimonadaceae bacterium | reverse complement strand
CCGTCGGGAAATACAATCGTCCAGCGACCCTTGTCGTTGGTGGTGTGCGTGCGCGAGATCCCCGTCTCCACCGACACGGCTTCCACCGTGGCATCCGGGAGCGGCTGGCTGTCCGGCCCGGTCACGGTACCGGTGAGGATGTCGGTGGTGGATCCAACCTGTGCCCGTGCGACCACGGGGGCGAGCGCCAGAAGCAGAAGCAGCAGCGAGGCGAGCGGCTTCATCGAGGATGGAGGGCTGGTATGGGAAGAAACGGGGGAGGGAGGGAAGCCGCGGCCACGGTAGTACGACCCGGAGGGGCCATATTACCGTGACCGCGACGCTCGCCGCGCCGGCTACTTACCGGCGCGGCCTGGTCTCACGCGCCACCGCGTCGGCGGTTGCGCATCTCCTCGACGTTCTTGTCGAATGTCTTCTGCTGGTCGGGCGTGAGAACCTTCCGGATGTCGGCGGTCTCCTTCTGCATGGTCTCGCGCATCGCGGCCCGCGCGGACGGATCGGGTGCCTGACCGGGCGTTCTGGCGGGCATCTTCGCTCGGTACGCCGTCTGGATCGAGTCGACCTGGGCCTTCTGTGCGTCGGTGAGCTCGATGCCGTTGAAGAGCATCTCCATCATCCGGGCGCCCCCACGCCCGCCGCCCGCCCCTCCACCAGCCTGTGCGTTCGCCATCGGTGCGACTGCGAGGATCAGCGCGGCGCCGAGCGCGGAAATGCGGAGCATCTTCATACTTGATACCCTCCCGGAAGTGGACGCCCGGCGCAGTGTGCGCCAGAGGCGTTGCAACCGTACGCGCACCCTGCCGGGCGCGTTGCGGTCGAGCATGCCGAGCCCGCCATGCGAGCCGGATGCACGGGAAGGGAGACGGAGGAGTACTAAGAGCGTTAAGGGCGTTCCCGGGGGCGTCTCAATGGTCGCGCTCGCCCCACACGTCGCCGGTGAAGACGTTGGCGTGAACCATCCAGTTGAACACCCGGTCGCGAAAGCGACCGCCCACGGCGCGGCACTCCGCTTCGGTGGCGATGGGGCTCGCGGGGCCGAACAGTGGGAGTCCGTTCCTGGTGCGCGCCCACTCGTTGCGATCGCGCAGCCGGCGCGGTACGCAGATATCCGTATGGAGGTGCCAGCGCGCGATACCGAGCGGAACGCGGGCGTTCAGATCGTTTTCAGAAGAGCGAGCAGGCGCTGTGTACATCGCTCCGACGAGCTGGAAGTTCCCCGCCGAGTCCTTCGTGTAGAGCAGCGAGGTGGGCCGCGCGGCATCGAAGGTCAGCTCGGCGCGCACGGCGTTCTCCCACCTCGTGAAGTGGTAGATGCGCTGAGCAACCCCGGGCGCGAACATGCGAAAGCCGTCTGCTTCCGCGACCTGCACATCGCGGTACTTCGCGATGGCCTCGCGCAGTACGGTGGCGATGCTGTCGGCCCGGAGGGAATCGGCGGCAGCGGCGGTGCGGAGAGGCGTGAGGCGCATGTGTGGGCCGTCGTGCAGGTGGCCCGCCATCGCGACTTCCGTGGCGGCGTGCGTGGCGGCATCGGCCGGCATGTCGTCGTGCGTGGCATGCGTGGTGGGGCGGTTGGCGGTCTGCGCACCAGCCACTCCTGCCCAGAGAAGGAAACTGACCAGCGACGCAGAGGGGTTCGCGAGTCCGAGCATGAATCCTCCTCGAGCGAGTGAGGTCATTGCCAGTTACCTGCCATCCCGACGTCGAGCACCCACCCCATGGTTTCATCAGCGACCGCTGCGCGCAAGACCACCGGCGGGGCGCGGTACTATTTCACCTGACGTGGCATGGGGTCTGCCCGGTGGCCATAATTCTCTCATGTCGAAGTCGCGCATCTTCTGGCCGCTCGCCGCGCTCCTGGTTCTCGCGGACTGCACTACCAAGGAGATCGTGGTAGATCGGCTGAGCCCGTCGTACACTTCGCACGAGGTGTTCGGCTCGCTCCTGCAGTTCACGCTGGTCTACAACCCGGGGACGGCATTCGGGTTGGACCTGCAGCCGTACCTCGGCGCGTGGACGCGGCCGGTGCTCATCGCGGCGATGACCGCGATCCTCGTCTTTCTCGCGCTGCTCTATCGGCGCGCGGGACGCTCGGAGCTCGTGGCGGCGACGGCGCTCGCGCTGGTGTGTGGCGGAGCCGTCGGCAATCTTCTCGACCGTCTGCGCTTTGCGCGCGGCGTGGTCGATTTCATCGATGTCGGCATCGGCCCTCATCGTTTCTGGGTGTTCAACATCGCCGACGCGGGAATCACGATCGGAGCGCTCCTGCTCGCGCTCATTCTAGCGCGGGATGAGCGGACTGGCCTCTTTCGCGGCTGATCCGGCGCGCCCTTGTGCGCGCCCGTCCCTCGCCGGATAATGTTCCCCACAACTATTGGCGAGCCGACGAATGAACTTTTCACTCGCGCCGCGCACCGCGCGCTCGGCGCTCACGATCGCTGCACTGGTTTTCCTTCTCCCCGCCTGTGCGCCGCCTGGCGGCGCCGCGGCCTCCGAAACGATGAGCGCAGACACATCGAGCTGGCGTTCGCTCACGGGCCCTGACCTCGGGGAGCTCTGGCGCGGCTACCGCGCCGATAGCATCCCCAGCGCGTGGCACATGGTGGGCGATACGCTCACCAAGTCGGTGAGCACCGATGACATCATTACACGCGAGCCGTACGCCGACTTCGAGCTCCAGCTCGACTGGAAGCTTTCGTCGGGCGGCAACGCGGGGGTCTTCTACCGCGCGACCGAGGAGTACGACCACATATACTGGAGCGGTCCGGAGTACCAGCTTCTCGATGATGCCGGCCACCCCGACGGTCGCAACCGACTGACCGCCGCCGCTTCGTCGTACGGCCTGTATCCGTCAGAGGCGGGCGTGGTGAAGCCGGCGAACGAGTGGAACTCCACGCGCATAGTCGTGCGCGGAAGTCACGTGGAGCACTGGCTCAACGGGAAGAAGCTCGTCGACTTCGAGCTCGGGAGCCCCGACTGGAAGGCGCGCGTAGCCAAGAGCAAGTTCTCCGATTGGAAAGACTACGGCCGTGCCGCGGCGGGCTACATCGGCATCCAGGGCGACCATGACGGTACGCTCTCGCTCCGCAACATCCGCATCCGACCGCTCGACTGACGCAATACCGGCGGCGCGCGACAGTGCGCGCTTCACATCCAGCCCCGATCTCGATGGCGCCCTCCGACTCGAAGCAGATCACCCGGCGAGAGTTCGTGGCCGATGCCGCCAAGGCGGCCGCCGCGATCGCTGTAGCGCCCACCATCGTCCCGCGCCACGTGCTCGGCCGCGGTTTCCTCGCGCCGAGCGACACGCTCGCGATAGGGTGCGTGGGTATCGGCGGGATGGGAATGAACAACATGGATGCGCTGGCGAAGGGGGGTGAGCGCATCGTCGCCATCTGCGACGTGGACTTCCCCTATGTAGAGCGCTCGATCGCCGGCCGCTTCGAGCAGTGGAATGGGAAGACCGCCGAAGACGAAGCTGATGCGCGTCGCATCCGCGAGACGTACATGAAGGCGGCTAAGTACGCCGACTTCCGCGAGATGCTCGCGAAGCAGAAGGAGCTGGACGCGGTGGTGGTCGCGACCCCGGATCACATGCACGCCACTATCGCGCACGCGGCCATGAAGGCGGGGAAGCACGTGTACGTGCAGAAGCCGCTGACCGCTACCGTATACGAGTCGCGGCTGCTCGCACGCACCGCGAAGGAAACCGGGCTCGTGACCCAGATGGGGAACCAGGGTCACTCACACGAGGGGACGCGTCGGATCGTGGAGCTGATCCGGGCTGGGGTGATCGGTCGCGTACGCGAGGTGCACGTCTGGACGGACCGCCCGCAGCGCTACTGGGCGCAGGGGATTCCGCGTCCGGGCTCGGGGAAGCCGCAGGCGCGAGCCGCGCAGTCCGCCGGCGACAGCGCGCTCGACGCCGCGCCGAAGCCGCCGCGCCGCTGGAGCATGCGCACGGTAGACAACGCGATTCTCGCGGCGATGGCCGAAGATCCGAGCACGCCTCCTCCAGGGCTCGACTGGCAGCTCTTCCTCGGCGCCGTGCAGGACGTGCCCTATCATCCGGCGTACCACCCCTTCAGCTGGCGCGGGTGGGTGGATTTCGGCGTGAGCGCGATCGGCGACATGGGCGCGCATCTCATCGATCAGCCCTTCTGGGCGCTGGATCTCGACTACCCGACGTCCATCATCTCGACCTCCACGCCGTGGGGATCGCCCGCGTCCGACCCGGGGTCGTATCCGCTGGCAATGACCACGCGCTACGAGTTCGCGGCACGGGGGAGCATGCCGCCGGTCACCCTCACCTGGTATGACGGAGGGCTCTCGCCCTTCGTGGCGCCGGAGATCCCGCGTCCTGGTGGCGATGGGGGCGGCGGGATCTTCGTCGGTGAGAAAGGCTGGCTCACTTACGAGACGTACGGTGACAATCCGAAGGTATATCCCGAGTCGCTGGCAGGTGCCGCGGCAGTGGTGCCGAAGAAAATCCCGCGCGTGGATGTACCGCACGAGATCAACTGGGCGGAAGCGTGCAAGGGGAATGGAAAGGCGAGCGCGCCCTTCGACTACTCGGCGCGGCTCACCGAGACGATGCTCCTGGGCGTAGTGGCGCTGAAGGCGGGGCAGGGGAAGCAGCTCCTGTACGACGGCAGCGCGATGAAGGTGAAGAACTCGACCGAGGCGAACGCGTATCTCACTCGCGAGTATCGCGCGGGCTGGGAGCTTTGACACGCAGCGTGAACGTGCCGATTCGCGCGTGTACTGCCATGGCGCCGCGGCCGGAAGGGTAGTGCACGCTGCGTCGCTTCTTGCGGCAGCGATGCTGGCGTCGCTCGCAGCGCTTGCGTCGTCGTTCCCGCGTTCGGTCCATGCGCAGGAAGAGGTGCCCGAGATCGAGCTCCAGCCCGGGCTGGTGATAACGCGGTCGGTCCGAATAGCGCCGAAGGCCTACCGTATGCGGGCGCCGACGTCGCTCGACTCGGCGGTGATCACCATCCGAGGGAGCGACATCACGGTGGACTTCACCGGTGCGACCATGGAGGGAACGGATCCGCAATCGCGGCCGGATCTGGCGACCGGGGTAGCGATTCGCGTGGACGGCGGTCGCAACGTCCGAATCCGCGGAGCGCGCATCCGTGGTTACAAGGTGGGGATCCTCGCGCGCGGCACGCGCGATTTTACCCTGGAGGGGAGTGACCTCAGTTACAACTGGAAGCCGCGGCTCTATTCGCTCGGTGAGCACGAGAGTCTCGTGGACTGGCTCTCCTTCCACCACAACGAAAACGACGAGTGGCTTCGCTACGGTGCCGCGGTTTACCTCGCGGACGTGAGAGGCGGAGCGATCCGCGACAACCGCGCGGTGCAGGGGATGAACGGCCTCCTCGTGGTGCGGAGCGACAGCCTCCGCATCGCCGGGAACGACTTCTCGTATGGCTCCGGACTCGGCATCGGTCTGTACCGATCGAGCTACAACGAGATAGTTCACAACCGGCTCGACTACGACGTGCGCGGCTACAGCGAGGGTTTCTATCGGCGCGGTCAGGATTCGGCCGGGCTCCTCGTCTACGAGCAGAGCTCGCACAATGTCGTGGCGTACAACTCGGCGACGCACGGCGGCGACGGGCTGTTTCTCTGGGCCGGTCAGAGTACGATGGACACCGGCCACGGTGGCGCGAACGACAACGTCTTCTTCGCGAACGACTTCAGCTTCGCGCCGGCAAACTGCATGGAGGCCACCTTCAGCAGGAACACGTTCGTGGCCAATCGGCTCGAGGGGTGCGAGTACGGGCTCTGGGGCGGCTATAGCTTCGACTCGAAGGTGGTGGGGAACCACTTCATCCGGAACCGCTTCGGGATCGGGATCGAGCACGGGCAGGACAATCTCATCCTCTCGAACGGCTTCGACGGCGATTCGACCGCCGTCAGCGTGTGGGCGAAGCCGGTAGAGCCATCCGACTGGGTGTACCCGAAGGTGCGCGATACGCGAAGTCGCGACTATCGCGTGGAGAACAACCGCTTCGGCGGAAATCGTGTGGCTGTGCGCGCCGAGAACACCTTCGGCCTCTCGGTGGTGGGGAACGAACTCGTCGGGGTGGATTCGCCGATCGTGCTGCGCGACACGACGAACTTCCGCGCCTCGAATAACTCGATCTCCGATCGTGCCACCGCTGTCGCGACACACGACGACAATTTCCCTTCGGTTCCTGGGTCGTACGCGTCGCTCGCGCCCGCCCCACGCGGGATCACGCCCGCGACCAAACCGCTGGCCACGCGGCCGCGCAGCTCGATCGTGGTGGACGAGTGGGGGCCGTACGACTGGCGCTCACCGAAGCTCTGGCCCGTGGACAGCGTGCGGGCCGCGCCGCTGCGGCTTGCTGTACTCGGGCCACCGGGCGAGTGGCGAGTGGTGGAGCGCAGCGGGATCGCGGCACTTTCGAAGAGTGCCGGGAGGATGATGGACACCATCACTGCCATGCCGCGCACGGGCGGGGCGACGACCGACTGGAATCTGGTGCTCGAGTATCGCGGCGAGGAAACGGTGTCTCCGCGCGGTGTCCGTGCAGCGGCCGGAGAGCCAGTGCGCTTCTCGTACGGACGGTTCGAACCGAGGGTGCGGTGGACGACTCGGATCTTCGAGTGGACCGACAGCGCGCCGCCCGGGCCCGATGCGAAGTCGCTGATCCCCTTACTTCGCTCGACGCCGCGTGCAACTCTGCAACTCCCGCGTCTGGATCTGGAAGGTTACGGCGAATTGATAAGGAAAGTGACACCGGAGCGCTTCGTGCTCGAGGCGAGCGGCACCATGGAGCTGCTTCCGGGTACGTATACGCTGCGCACCATCAGCGACGACGGCGTCCGCGTCTGGATCGATGGCAGGCTGGCCGTCGATGCTTGGTCGCCGCACGAATCGCGACTCGATTTCGCGACTCTCTCTGGTGGACGGCACGAGATGAAAGTGCAGTACTTTCAGCTCGGAGGTTGGGGCGAGCTGCGGGTGGATGTCGTTCCTGGAAGCGAGCGATCGCCGGGGACGCCGGCGACGCCGGGCGGTGGCTGAATCCCGGAGAAGGCGCCCAACGTACGCTCCTCGTGCGAGGTGGTGGTGGTACGCGGACCTCCGCGAGCAGTGATCTGGAGCACCCTTGACCAGCGGTACATCGGCTACGATAATCACCGGCTGCATAGGGCCGGCAAACAGTTCTGTCGTCCTGCCTCCCCTCGCCCTGGGGTGGGCACCAGTTCCACGGGAGAGCGATGTGAGCATGACAGCACCACTCACGCGGATCCTCGCCGCTACGGTAGCGCTCGCCACGATGCTCGGTGGTGCCACCGGCGGCGTAGCGGCGCAGGGGGCGCCCACTGCTGGCGAGCAGGCGAGCCTTCAGGCGGCCATGGAGCGGGCGAGGGCCGACAGCGCGCGCTACCCCTACACGAAAGCGGACATCGCCTTCATGACGGGGATGATCCATCACCACGCGCAGGCGATAGCGATGTCGCAGTGGGCGCCCACGCACGGGGCGAGCGCGGAGGTGCAGCGCCTGGCCGCGCGAATCATCAATGCCCAGCGCGACGAGATCGGCACCATGCAGCGCTGGCTCCGCGTCCGCAGCCAGCCCGTTCCCGATCCGGAGCACGGAGGAGTGGACATGCACTCGTCCATGCACGGCGGCATGGCCGGGATGCACGAAATGCACGAGGCGAGCGGTACGCAACACGATCATGAGGCGCACGAGATGCTGATGCCGGGCATGCTCACTCCGGCGCAGATGAAGGAGCTCGACGCCGCGCGCGGGCAGGAGTTCGATCGCCTCTTTCTCACCTTCATGATCCAGCACCACAGCGGCGCAATCTCGATGGTGAAGGATCTCTTCGGCAGCTACGGTGCAGCTCAGGATGAGCTGGTGTTCAAGTTCGCCAACGACGTGAACGTGGATCAGACCACGGAGATCGCGCGCATGCGGAAGATGCTCGCAGCCGTGATTTTCGGCGACGCGTCATCGGACGGTCCGTCCGCAGAAAGACAGTAAGCCCCACTTCGTCCCCTCTGAGGAACAAGCTATGGCATCCCCGTACCACACTCGCCGTCTCGCCTCGCGAACGTCCGCTTCGAGGCTGCTGTCGCTTTCGCTAGCGCTGGGGCTCTTCCCGGCGGTGGCGCACGCGCAGACCGCGGCACGCTCCGAGGGCAGCTCGCCCGCCGCCGCGAATCTCTCGCCCAGCGCACCGGATCCAGACCCGCGGGTGGGCCTCCGCGCCGGCCTGTACGACGCCGGCGAAGCCGCCTGGAACCTGAAGGTCGTCTCGCAGAGCAAGCCGTCGAAGGAGTTCGAGGGTCAGACCAACTCCGATCTCGCATTCACCGGCAAGTATGCGATCCAGGGGAACTACCACGGCTGGCAGATCTGGGACATCAGCAACCCGGCGAAGCCGGTGCTCGAGACGGCGTACGTCTGCCCGGCATCGCAGAGCGACGTGTCGGTCTACAAGAACCTCCTCTTCGTCTCTGGCGAGGGCCTCACCGGCCGTATCGACTGCGGCACCGAGGGTGTGAAGGACACGGTGAGCACCGAGCGGCTGCGCGGACTGCGCATCTTCGACATCAGCGACATCAAGCACCCGAAGAACGTTGGCAACGTGCAGACCTGCCGCGGCTCGCACACGCACACCGTGCTCGCCGATCCGAAGGACAAGGAGAACGTCTACGTCTACATCTCGGGCTCCGCGGGCGTCCGCTCGCCAAACGAGCTCGCCGGCTGCGTGAGCTCGAGCCCGAACGAGGATCCCAACACGGCCCTCTTCCGCATCGAGGTCATCAAGGTGCCGCTCGCGCACCCGGAGCAGGCGAAGATCGTCAGCTCGCCTCGCATCTTCCACGACCTCACCGCGCCCAAGCGGCACGGCGAGACCGCTCAGGACTCCGCGCGCAACGCGCAGAGGGTGGAGGAAGCACGCGCTCGCGGCGCGTTCGTGGCGAACATCATGGGAAGCGATCGCGTGCTCCCCGATCGCTTCGCGAAGGCGATGCTCGACAGCGTGGTGACCGCGCGTGGCGGGAGCGGAGCGGCGACCGGTGCAGACAGCGCGGCGCTTCGCGAGGCGCTCCCCGGGCTCATCGCGAAGATGTTCGGCCAGCAATCAGAGGGCAATGGCCCGCGTCCGGGGCCTACGCAGTGCCATGACATCACCGTGTACCCCGAGCTCGGTCTCGCGGGCGGTGCCTGTGAAGGATACGGGATGCTCCTCGACATCAGCGACCCGGTGAACCCGGTACGCATCCAGGCGGTGGCCGACTCCAACTTTTCGTACTGGCACTCGGCCACCTTCAACAACGATGGTACGAAGATCCTCTTCACCGACGAGTGGGGCGGCGGTGGGCAGCCGAAGTGCCGCGCCACCGATCCGCGCGAGTGGGGTGCCGATGCGATCTTCACCCTCGCCGACAAGAAGATGACCTTCCATAGCTACTACAAGCTCCCCGCTCCGCAGACGGAAGAGGAGAACTGTGTGGCGCACAACGGCTCGCTGATCCCGATCCCCGGGCGCGACGTGATGGTGCAGTCGTGGTACCAGGGTGGAATCTCGGTCTTCGATTGGACTGATCCCAACCACCCGCAGGAGATCGCCTTCTTCGATCGCGGGCCAGTCGATTCGACTCGCATGGAGTCGGGCGGCACCTGGTCGGTGTACTGGTACAACGGCTCACTCGTGAGCTCCGAGATCGCGCGCGGCCTCGATATCTTCCAGCTCGTGCCGAGCGAGCTCGTCTCGCAGAACGAGATCGACGCCTCGAAGACCGTGCACCTCGACTACCTGAATCCTCAGGGACAGCCGAAGTACGTGTGGCCGGCCAGCTTCTCGCTGGCGCGCGCGTACGTCGATCAGCTCGAGCGCTCGAAGGGGCTCTCGCCCGAGCGCATCGCATCGGTTCGCAAGGCGCTCGACGGCGCGGAGAAGGCGAAGGGCGCCAAGCGGAGCGCAGCGCTCAAGGGACTCGCGTCGCAGCTCGAGGGCGAAGCGCAGGGCTCGAGCGACGCGGCCAAGGTTCAGAAGCTCGCCGCTTCGGTGAAGGATCTGGCCGCGCTGTAGGAGCGCACCGCCCGACCTTCCAGAATTGACGTGACGCCGGCGTGGTGCGAACATAGCACCACGCCGGCTTTCTCTACACTCGTCCTCGATAGGCCATGAAAAGACTGCTGTTCGTAATCGCGCTCACCACGATTTCGGCCGCCTGCGCCGCGAAGCCCGCCAGCGACGAAGTGGCTCGCTGGGAGCAGCGCTCACAGAACGTCACCATCACCCGCGACGACTGGGGGATAGCGCACGTCCGCGGCAAGACGGATGCGGACGCCGTCTTCGGAATGATCTACGCCCAGGCAGAGGACGACTTCAATCGCGTCGAGACGAACTACATCAACTCGATGGGACGATTGGCGGAGGCGGAAGGGGAGAAGGAGATCTATCGCGATCTCCGCATGAAGCTCTTCATCGACCCCGACAGCATGAAGGCGATGTACGCCACGAGCCCCGAGTGGCTGAAGACGCTGATGGTCGCGTGGGCAGATGGCCTGAACTTCTACCTCGCGAAGCATCCGGATGTGAAGCCACGCGTGATCGCGCACTTCGAGCCGTGGATGGCGCTCACCTTCAGCGAGGGGAGCATCGGCGGTGATATCGAGCGCATAGATCTCGGCGATCTCGAGGCGTTCTACGGAAAGAACCCGGCCGCGGCCATGAAGAGCGATGCGGGCGACGAGGATGGCGACGGTCCGCCGCCCGAGCCGTCAGGATCTAACGGGATCGCGATCGCACCGTCGAACACGAAGGACCATCACGCGCTCCTGCTCATCAATCCGCACACGTCCTTCTTCTTCCGCTCCGAGTTGCAGATGACGAGCGACGAGGGACTGAACGCGTACGGCGCAGTGACGTGGGGCCAGTTCTTCGTTTACCAGGGCTTCAACACCGGCGCCGGATGGATGCACACTTCCAGCGGCGTGGACAACATAGACGAGTACTACGAGACGATCTCGAAAAAGGGCGACTCGCTCTTCTACAAGTACGGAAACGAGGAGATTCCGGTCACCACGTACAAGATCACAGTTCCGTACAAGACCGCCTCGGGAACGGCCCAGAAGGAGTTCACGGTCTACAAGACCCGCCATGGGCCGGTCGTTCGCGAGGGGAACGGGAAGTGGATCAGTGTCAGTCTGATGCAGGCGCCGGTGAAGGCGCTCACGCAATCGTACACGCGGACGAAGGCGCGCAACTACGAGGAGTTCGTGAAGACGATGGAGCTGCACACGAACTCCTCCAACAACACGATCTTCGCCGATCGCGAGGGGAACATCGCCTACTTCCACTCCAACTTCATCCCGAAGCGCGACACGAGCTTCGACTGGACGAAGCCGGTTGACGGGAGCGATCCCCGTACCGATTGGCACGGTGTCCTCTCTCTCGAAGAGACTCCCGATCTGCTCAACCCCGCCAGCGGCTGGCTGTACAACAGCAACAACTGGCCGTGGTCGGCGGCGGGGCCGAGCAGTCGCAAGCGCTCCGATTATCCGAAGTACGTGGAGACCGGAACGGAGGAGTCGCCGCGCGGCTACCACGCGATCATGCTTCTGAAGGACAAGAAGGACTTCACGGTGGAATCGCTGCGCGCGGCCGCATACGACAGCTATCTCACCGCCTTCGCGAAGCTGATCCCGCCGCTGCTGAAAGCCTACGATGCCACGCCAGCCTCCAATCCTCTGAAGTCGAAGCTCGCCGAGCAGATAAAGACGCTCCGCGGCTGGGACTACCGCTGGGGCGTGGAGTCGGTGCCCACCGCGCTAGCCGTATTCTGGGGTGAGCAGATCTCCCGCGATGTGCGCGATGACGCGAGAGAGGCGGGCATGTCGGTGAACGACTACATCGTCGCGAAGGCGCCCCCCACTCGGTTGCTCCAGGCGCTGTCCACCGCGTCCGACCGGCTTCAGTCGGACTTCGGCAACTGGCGCACGCCATGGGGTGACATCAACCGCTTCCAGCGTCTCACCGGCGACATCGTGCAGGACTTCAACGACTCGAAGCCGAGCATCCCCGTGGGCTTCACGTCTTCTCGCTGGGGATCGCTCGCGTCGTTCGGTGCGCGGCCGTATCCCGGGACGAAGAAGTGGTATGGCACCAGTGGGAACAGCTTCGTCGCCGTCGTGGAATTCGCGGACAGCGTGCGCGCGATCGCCGTGACAGCCGGCGGCGAGAGTGGGCATCCGGATTCTCCGCACTTCAACGATGAAGCGGAGCGCTACGCCACGGGCAACCTGCGGCCGGTGTACTACTATCCGTCACAGCTCGAGGGGCATACGGAACGAACGTACCACCCCGGCAGTTGAGTCGCTGTGCGCGTAGAGATTCTCACGATAGGCGCCGAGCTGCTGCTCGGCTACACGATAGACACCAACGCCGCCTTCATGGCGCGAGCGCTCTCTGAGATCGGCGTCGCGGTGGTGCGGCACGACACCGTGGGCGACGATCCCGAGCTGATCGCCGGCGCGATACGCGATGCCCTCGATCGGACGGGAGCGGTGATAACGTCGGGCGGCCTGGGCCCCACTGCCGATGACCGCACCCGCGACGGCCTCGCCGCTGCCTTCGGTCGCGAGCTGCTCACCGATCCGGAGGCGCTGGCACAGGTAGAGCGGCGCTTCCAGCTCTTCGGCAGGGTGATGCCCAGGATCAACGTGGTGCAGGCGCTGGTGCCGCGCGGCGCGCGAGTGATCGAGAATCGTTTCGGCTCGGCGCCTGCTCTCTGGATGGAGGACGAGCGCGGCCGGTGGGTGATCACCCTTCCCGGGGTGCCGAGCGAGATGCGCGGCCTCCTCACCGAAAGCGTGATCCCCATCCTGCGGCAGCGTGAGGTTGCGGCACCCACCGTGGTGGTGTCGAGAACGGTCCGGACCACGGGGATCGGGGAGTCGGCGCTCGCCGAGCTGCTTGGCGACGACGGCGGCGACAGCGTCGCCGGTCTTCCACTCGCGTTTCTGCCAGGATGGGAGGGAGTGGATCTCCGGGTAACGGCCGCGGAGGTGCCCGCGCTTGCAGCCGAGCGCTCGCTCGCCGAAGCCACGCGGCGTCTCCGTGACCGCGCGGGCCCGTACGTCTACGGCGAGGACGGGGCGGATCTGGCGGCAGTGGTCCTCGATCTCTGCCGGGAGCGCTCGCTGTCAGTCGCTACCGCCGAGAGCTGCACGGGCGGGCTGATCGGAGAGCGGCTCACCGCCGTGCCCGGATCGAGCGACGTCTTCGTGGGCGGCGTGGTGGCATACTCCAACGCCGTGAAGGAGTCGTTGCTCGACGTGCCCGCGCAGCTCATCGAGAGCAAGGGTGCAGTGAGCGAGGAGGTGGCACGTGCGATGGCCGCGGGAGCACGCGAGCGGCTAGGCGCGGATATTGGAATCGGGGTGACGGGGATCGCGGGTCCAGGAGGCGGCTCGCCCGACAAGCCGGTGGGAACCGTGTGGATCGCCGTGCAGATCGGCGAAGAGGTGCGTGCCCAGGGGCGCGTCTACATCGGGGACCGGGGCGAGGTCCGCTCACGCTCTGCCCAGGCGGCGCTCGATACTGTACGTCGCATGCTGACGCAACCGCTCTGAGCACCACGTGCGCGGGGCATACCCGTTGCACGCCAGGGACCCGGAGGGGAGATTTCGCTTTCGCGAGAGTCCGCCCGGCGTTACGGCGCCGCGGCGCGAGCATGGACACCGTTCAGGGAATTTCATGGTGCGAGACAATCGGGAGACCGGTCATAATAGAGGTCGGCACGACGAAGAGTTCCTGGAGACGCCGGAGCCGGAGCCGCAGGCGGACGGCGTGAGTGCGCCACCGGAGGAAACCATGCCTTCCGCGCAGAGCGGCATGGGCAGTGGCGAAGCCACTCGCGGCGCTCAGCGCGGGGCCGGCGCCGGCACGGCAGAACAGGATCTCTCGGATGCCGCTGCGCGGCTCGACGAGCAGCGTGACAAGTATCTGCGGCTCGCCGCGGAGTTCGACAACTACCGCAAGCGCACCACGCGCGAGCGGCAGGAGGCGGGCGTGCGGGCGCAGGGCGACCTGCTCAAGCGCATCCTCGACTCGCTCGATGATCTCGACCGCGCCACCTCGTCCAGGACCGAGGGAGTGGATGCGAAGACGATCGTCGAAGGTATCCGCGCGATCGATCAGAAGCTCATGCGCACGCTCGCCGATGCGGGGCTGCAGGTGGTGAATCCGGTGGACGAGCCGTTCAACCCCGAGCTGCACGAGGCGATCGCCACCGAGCGCGCACTGTCACCCGAAGACGACCACCTCGTGGCGAAGGTGTACCAGCCCGGGTACGTCTTCCAGGGTCAGCTCCTGCGGCCGGCGCGCGTCGTCGTGAAGCAGTGGTCGGAGTGAGGAGCGCATAACGATTCATGGCCCAGAGCAAGGACTTCTACGCCATCCTCGGCGTCAGCGCCTCGGCGACGCAGGACGAGATCAAGAAGCAATACCGCAAGCTCGCCAAGAAATTCCACCCAGACGCCAATCAGGGTGACCCCAAGGCCGCCGAGCGCTTCAAGGAGATATCGGAGGCGTACAACGTTCTGGGCGATGCGGAGAAGCGGAAGCAGTACGACGAGATGCGCCGGCTCGGCGCGTTCGGCGGCGGCTTCGGTGGCGGTGGCTTCGGCGGAGCGCGTCCAGGCGGCGCGCGCCCGGGGGCGGGTGCTGGTGCTGGCGCACGCGGCGGTGCCGGCAACGTCAACTTCGAGGAGTTCGATATCGGCGGCCTCGGAGGTCTGGGCGATCTCTTCGCGTCGATGTTCGGGGGCGGCGCGCGCCCCGGTGCCGCCGGAGGAGGAGCCGGCACGGCGGGTGCGCGTGCGCGCGGCGCCGGGCGCGGCCAGAGCGTCGAGGCGTCGGTGGAGATCCCCTTCCGCGTGGCGGCGCTGGGCGGGAAGGTGCCGATCTCACTCGAGGTGAATGAAGAGTGCCCCACCTGCCATGGGAGCGGCGCGGCGCCCGGCGCCACCTTCAAGACCTGCCCGGAGTGCAACGGGCACGGCGTCATCTCCTTCGGCCAGGGCGGCTTTGCCGTCAACCGGCCCTGCCCGATGTGCCTCGGCAGGGGTCAGGTGCCCACCGAGCGCTGCCCCACATGCCATGGCACCGGCGAAACGCGTGTGCGGCGCACGGTGAACGTCACGGTGCCGTCCGGCACTGACAGCGGTACGCGACTCCGCCTCTCGGGGCAGGGCGGCAAGGGCGCCAACGGCGGCCCACCTGGCGATCTCATCATCACTTTCCAGGTCCAGCCCGATCGCTTCTTCAAGCGCGACGGACTCGATGTGATCGCCACCATCCCGCTCAACATCGCGCAGGCGACGCTGGGCTCGAAGGTGAGCGTGCGCACGCTGGGCGGCAAGAAGGTGGCGCTGCGGATACCCGCGGGCACTCCATCCGGAAAGCGCTTCCGCGTTCGTGGTCAGGGGATCGAGAAGGACGGGAAGAAGGGCGACATGATCATCGAAGTCTCCATAAGAGTTCCTGAAGAGCTGACGCCGGAGCAGGAAGAGATGATGAAGCAGTTCGCCGCGGCGGGGAACCTGAAGTACTGACCCCTTCGTCCCTTCGCCGTCATCCTCGCGCAAGCGGGAATCCAGGTTGGCCGACCCAGCATGGCTCCCCGCTTGCGCGGGGATGACGGCTCAATATTGCGAGAATGACTGCGGACGACGCCGTCAGGCGGCGAAGACGGGGAGCGCGGCGCGCGATGTACGGCGCGCACCCACGCCGGACTCGATGATCCCGCCGCCCAGCACGCGTTCGCCGTCGTAGATCACGAGCGACTGCCCGGGGGTGATCGCGGCCACCGGTTGGTCGAGTGCGAGCTCGATCTCGCCGTCATCAATGCGCAGCACCTCGGCCGGCGCTGCGGCGGCGCGGTGGCGCACCTGGAGCTGCACGTGCGAGCCCACAGCGGGAGCGTCGTCCACGAGCCAGTTCATCTCTCGGGCGATAACACCGCGGCCGAGTAGTTCCTCGCGCGGGCCGATCACTACTTCGCGCGAGTCGGGACGGATCGCGATCACGAACATCGCCGCGCGGAAACCGCCGGGCAGGCCGCGTCGCTGGCCGATAGTGAAGCGCGCATACCCGTTGTGGGTGCCCACTACATCGCCGTCGGACGTGACGAAGTCGCCCGGCGAAAGTGCCGGTGCATCGGCGCCGAGGTGGCGCGCGAGCACCTTCGCATGATCGCCATCGGGGACGAAGCAGATGTCCTGACTCTCGGGCTTCTCCGACACCACACGCAATCCCAGCTCGCGCGCGAGCTGACGCGTCTCATCCTTGCTGAGCTCGCCTACGGGGAGGAGCATGCGCCGCACGACTTCTCGCTCGATTCCCCAGAGAAAGTAGCTCTGGTCCTTTGCGCGGTCGCTCCCGCGATACAGCTCACAGTTCACCGAGCGCGCGTAATGGCCAGTGGCGATGTACTGCGCATCGAGCGCGTCTGCCTTGTGCAGCAGATCGCGGAACTTGGTAAAGGTGTTGCAGCGCACGCAGGGAATGGGCGTTCGCCCCGCTGCGTACTCGCTCACGAAGTTGCCGATCACATCGCGGCTGAACGCACTCTCCATATTGAGCACGTAGTGGGGCACGCCGATACTCTCGCAAACGCGCCGCGCATCGTCTATGGAGTCGAGGGAGCAGCAGGGACGATCGGGAACGTCGTCGCCGTAGCAGAAGAGCTTCATCGTGGCGCCGATGACGTCGTAGCCCTGTCTCGCGAGCACGGCTGCCGCCACGGAGGAGTCCACCCCTCCGGACATCGCTACAAGGACCCGCCCGGCCACGGCGCTCAGCTCGCGACGCCGGAGAGACGCCGCGCCTTGGTGATGAGCGCGGGGAAGAGCGAGGCCACTCGCTCCACGCCCTCGGGCGTGGTGAGTGGACCGAGGCTCATGCGCACCGCGGCAACCGCGAGCTCGCGAGGGACGCCGATGGCCATGAGCACGTGCGACGGATCCACGCTTCCGCTCTGACACGCTGATCCCGACGAGCAGGCTACACCCGCCAGGTCGAGCGCTAGAAGTAGCGACTCGCTGTCCGTGCCCGGCACGGAGATGTTGAGCACGTGGGGAGCGCGCGGCGCACCCTTGCCGTTCACGACGGCATCGGGGATACGCTCGAGAAGCGCCGCCTCGAGCCGATCGCGCAGCTCACCGAGCCGGCGCACTTCCTCTTCGCGCTCCTCGACCGCCAGCTCGGCCGCGGTGGCGAGCCCAACGGCTGCGGCCACGTTCTCGGTACCGGGTCGGACACCGCGGTTCTGCGCGCCGCCGTAGAGCAGTGGCTCGAATGGAGTGCCGCGACGGATGAACATCGCGCCGATGCCCTTTGGCGCTCCGATCTTGTGCCCCGAGATCGTGAGGATGTCGAAGGGAACCTCGCGCGCGTCCACGGGCACCTTGCCGAAGGCCTGCACCGCATCGGTGTGAAAAACCACGCCGTGCTCCTTCGCGCGCGGCGCGAGCTCTTCGATAGGCTGCACCACACCGATCTCATTGTTCACCCACATCACCGAACAGACCGAGACATCGTCGCGCACGTTCTCATCGAACGATTCACGATCCACGAGCCCATCGCGATGCACGCCGAGGATGCGTTCCTCCGCACCCTCGCGCGCCGCCTGGTGCACGGCACCGAGGATGGCCTTGTGCTCGATAGGGGATGTTACGACGGCCGTTCGTCCTTCCTTGCGTCGGGCGTGGAAGGTGGCGAGGATAGCGAAGTTGTCGCCCTCGGTGCCGCCGGACGTGAAGCAGAGCTCATCGGGCTCGGCGCCGAGGCAGCGTGCCAGCCGCTCGCGCGCCGCGTCCAGCGCGGCCCTCGCCTCACGTCCCCAGCGGTGCATACTCGACGGGTTTCCGAAGCGGGAGCCGAAGTACGGCTCCATCGCCTCCAACACCTCCCGCCGCACGGGCGTCGTGGCGGCGTGGTCGAGGTAGATGGGAGTGGGCATGGCGGAAAGTTAACCGAGGAGACAGAGAACAGGAAACGTGAAACCAGCTACCAGCTCCCCTGGGCGAGGCCCTCACCCCCGAAGCGGTTACCTGTTCCCCTGGCCCTCCCGCTTCCTGATCCCTCTCCCCTTTTCCCTCTATTCCCCCTCCCACGGCACGAACACACTCCCCTCATCGTCGGGGGCATGGCGGTCGGACTCGGGGACCTCGGCGGCGGGAGGGAGGAGTGCTTCGAGCTCGGCGCGGTCGAGGGCTTCGCGATCGAGGAGGGCGTTGGCGATGCGGTCGAGGGTGTCGTGGCGCTCCTCGAGGATAGCGAGTGCGCGCTCGTGCGCTTCGGCCATCAGGCGCTGCACCTCGGCGTCTATCACGCGCGCGGTCTCCTCGCTGTAGTTGCGGTCGTCGCCGCCCTGGAAGGGGGTGTCGAGGAAGCGCGATTCGGCGGGACGGCCGAAGGTCACCGGGCCGAGTTTGCTCATGCCGAAGCGAGTGACCATCTGGCGTGCAGTCTCGGTGGCGCGCTCGAGGTCATTGTGTGCGCCGGTGGAGAAATCGTCCATCGCGACTTCCTCCGCCGAACGGCCGCCGAGCATCACGCAGAGACGGTCGAGGAGCTCGTCCTGAGTCACCAGATATCGGTCTTCGGTCGGAAGCTGCAACGTGGTTCCGAGCGCGCCGATCGAGCGCGGGATGATCGAGACGCGGTGTACCGGATCGGCGTGCTTCACCGAGAGCGCAATCAGCGCGTGACCGCCCTCGTGATACGCGACGCGGCGCTTCTCGTCGTCGCTCATGACGCGTCCCTGGCGCTTGAGACCGAGCTGGATGCGGTCTATCGCCTCCTCGAAATCCTCCTGATGTACCTCGGTGGCCGAGCGGCGACCTGCGGCGAGAGCTGCTTCGTTCACCACGTTGGCGAGATCGGCACCTACCATTCCAACCGTACGCTGCGCGACAATGGTGAGCTCGACATCACCTGCCAGCTTCACGTGCGATGTGTGAACGCGTAGAATCGCGAGGCGTCCGTCCGACGTCGGACGATCGACCACTACCTGTCGGTCGAAGCGGCCAGGGCGCAGGAGCGCGGCATCGAGCACCTCGGGGCGGTTCGTGGCCGCCATGATGATCACACCGCGCTCGGGGTTGAACCCGTCCATCTCGACGAGCAGCTGGTTGAGCGTCTGCTCGCGCTCGTCGTGCGTTGCCATTGCGGCGACACCGCCGCGCGCCTTTCCAATCGCATCGAGCTCGTCGATGAAGATGATGCAGGGCGCCTTCTCCTTGGCCTGCTCGAAGAGCGAGCGCATTCGCGCGGCACCGACACCCACGAACATCTCCACGAACTCGGAGCCGGAGATCGAGAAGAAGGGAACTTTCGCCTCGCCCGCAACCGCGCGCGCCAGCAGCGTCTTTCCCGTCCCCGGCGCGCCGACGAGAAGCACCCCTTTCGGGATGCGCGCGCCGAGTGCTCGGTAGCGAGCCGGCTCCTTCAGGAAGGTCACCACCTCTTCGAGCTCGGCCTCGGCTTCGTCCACGCCAGCCACATTGGCGAACGTTACGCGCTCCTCGGCGTTCCGGTCGTAGATCTTCGCCTGCGTCTTGCCGAAGTTGAGTGGTCCGCCCTTCCGTGCCATTCGGTGCATGGCGAACCAGTAGAGCGCTACGAGCAGGAGAAGCGGCGACCAGCTCAGGAGTATCGTGCCGAGCCCGCCGCTCTGTTGTTCCTTCCCCGAGATCACCACGCCACGACTCTCCAGCTCCTGCACGAGAGCGGTAGCATCCAGATTCGGAATGCGCACCGTGGAGAGGGCGTGAGCCGGTCTCACGCCGGTGGTCGTGGTGTCTTCGAGCGTCGTGCCCGAATCGAGTTGTGCGACGATCCGATCGGTGCCGAGCGTCACCGAGTGGATGTGTCCGGCCCTCAGCTCGGTGAGGAACGTGCTGTACGCTACCTGCTTCGGAGCCACCGGCCGCAGCAACAGCGCCTGCACGAGCCAGAAGAACGCGAGAGCCCCGAGAATCCAGACGATGGTTACGGCGATCTGGTGCTTACGGAGTGGGTTCATCGAACATCCATCGTGCTACTATCACCTACCCAGTACGCACTTATGGAGCCATCAAGATGCCGGTATGGGATATCTCGCTTGCATGGTTCCTCGCGCCCGTCCGTAACTGCGCACGCCGAGACGCGGAGTGAAAGGCAGAGGACGCGGAGAGCCGCCTTCCCTCCCTACCTCCTCGCCATCCTCCTGCTGTTCTCCCTTTTCTTCTCCGTCAACGAAAGTCGGACTGATGGATGGGCCATGCATGGCTGCCCGGATGCCGAGGCCGAGTGCTGCTCTCCCCGCCTGCGGGTTCAGATAGAACGGAGCAGCGCCCTCACCGGGGCGGCGTCGGCACGGAGGATTTTGAGAGGGGGCGCGATGAGCTCGTATTCGCCGTCGTCCACACCGCGGAGGTCGAGGTTCTCGATGTTGAAGGCACCGGCGGCGAAGAGAGAATTGTGGATGCCGAGGGCGGTACTGGTGCGGGCATCTATCGACGGGGAATCCACACCGAGGAGGCGGAGGCCGCGGTCGAGGAGGAGGCGCAGCGAGGCATCGGTGAGAGTGGGCCACGCATCGGGGAAGGAGCCGGTGGCGATCGAGCGGCCGCTGCGGAGGAGGAGTCTTTCGACGGGGCCCGACGGGAGGGAAGCGAGGTGGCCGGGCTCGATGAGCGGGCGCGATGGATCTACAGTGAGAACCAGGGCGCGTCCGAGAAACGGCTCGAGCGGGAGGTCGTGTGACGAGGGCCAGTCGTCGCGGACG
The DNA here is from genome assembly GCA_035700125.1 of Gemmatimonadaceae bacterium. GTDB lineage: Bacteria > Gemmatimonadota > Gemmatimonadetes > Gemmatimonadales > Gemmatimonadaceae > JADGGM01. The sequence continues at coordinate 39,449 of DASSOX010000278.1, read as the reverse complement.
TGAAACGGGGCGTCGGCGTGCGTCCCGACGTGCGGACTCGAGCGGATCTCGGAGACGTTGACGCTGTCACCGCGCGAGATCTCCCACGTCCAGCGGCAGGAGTACGGAGTGTCGCCGGGCCATTCCGGCGTCCCCTCTCCCATTGCGATGCTGATATCGTGGATGCTCACCCGGAGTGTGGGGCGGAGCCGAAGAACCTGGAGCGGACGTCCCAGAGATTGGGGAAGAAGCGCTGCGACACGGTACGCGAGAGGTAGCGCGCGCCGAGCGTGCCGCCGGTGCCCATCGTACCGGGACCGATGATGCGCTCTACGAGTTGCACGTGCAGGAAGCGCCAGCGCGCGAACTGCTGCTCGTACGCGAGCAGCTCCTCCGCGAGCATGAGAAGGTCCGACGGCTCGGGAGACGAGTACACCTCTTCGAGCGTGCGATGCTTGGCGGAGAGGAGGCGTTCGAAAAGCGCCTGCAGAGTGGGACGCTCCAGCCAGCGCTTCACGATGTCGGCCGGCTCGCCATGCTCGGAGATGACGTGGATGAAGTTCGGTTCGCGCAATCCAGATGCGGCTTCGATCGCCCGGAACTGCGAGCTCTGCGAGCCGCTCGAGGTGCCGAGATAGCCGCGGAACTCCGCGAAGCGCTGCGGAGGAAGCGTGTCGAGCGCCGAGAGCTGGTCGGTGACGATCCGCATGAGCGCATTGAGACGCCGTACGGAGAACGTAGCGCCGAGAACGTCCTCCGCCTCGAGTCGCTGTACCAGCGTATCGAGCTCGTGGAGGATCACCTTGAACCAGAGTTCACTCGACTGATGGACGACGATGAAGAGAAGTTCGTCGGGATGTTCGGGGCGCGATACCGGGCGCTGAAGTGAGAGCAGTTCGTCGAGCGCGAGGTAGCTGGGGTAACTAATCTCCCTGTCGCCCGCGCGCTGGTGGTGCGAAGATGATGAATCGGTCACGGGAACCAGTGAGCTAGAAGGTGGATACCTGCAGCGACGCAACGTCGTCCACGCGCATCGTCTCGGCCGTGTAGAACGGCTCGCCGTAGCGCGTTCGGATCAGCGAGCCGTAGTGCGCTGCCTGATGCCGAACGATATCGAATAGCGACTCGCCATTCGGGTAGACTTCGCCGGCCTGCGTGGCGCCCTCGAACTGCGACGCGTAAGCGCGCACCGCCTCCATCTTCCGCTCGAAGACGTCGGAGATGTCCACCACGAAGGTGGGCTTGACGTGGTCCTCGCGAAAGGTGATGCAGTGAATGACCTTGAGCGGCCGATGTGCCGGAACCGAAGGCTCGATCTTCCGGAGTCCCGCGATGAAGCAGGCGTCGCGCACGAGCTCCGCTGTCACGCGGTGGTCGGGGTGCCGACCGTTCGGCGAGGGCGCTATCACCACGCGCGGCGCGAATCGGCGAATCGCCACTGCCAGTTCGGCGCGCGTTTCGGGCGTGTTCACGACGCCGGCATCGGGGAAACCCATGTTGATGCGCGCCGACACACCCAGTATTTCAGCCGCACGACTCGACTCCTCTGCACGCAGTTCCGCGGATCCGCGCGTGCCAGTCTCACCCTGCGTGAGGTCTATGATGGCGGTGCTCTTCCCGAATTCGAGCGCCCTTAGCAGCGTCCCCCCGCACGTGAGCTCCACATCGTCCCTGTGCGCCGCGATCGCCAGGACGTCGATAGGTGCCATGGGGCGAATATAGGGGGAGGGGGATGGGGGAGGGAACGGGCGTGGAGGGGGAAGGAAACGGGAACTGCAGGGTTCAGGAGGCAGGGTTCAGGGTTCAAGTACTACCCTGAACCCTTCAGTTGCTGAACCCTGGTAGTTCGCGTTTCCTTTCCCCTTCCACCTATTCGTACCTCAACGCCTCCACCGGGTCGAGCTTCGAGGCGCGGGCGGCGGGGAGGAGACCGAAGAGGATTCCGGTAAAGGCGCTGGCGACGAGGGCCGCGATAATTGCGACCGGAGGGATCGAGGCCTGGATCGGCGAGAAGGCGCGGATGGCCCACGTGAGGAGGCCGCCGATCAGGAGGCCGACAAGCGCGCCTACCAGGGTGAGCGTGGCGGCCTCCACGAGGAATTGCCAGAGGATCGTACCGCGGGTCGCCCCCAACGCCTTGCGCACTCCGATCTCGCGTGTGCGCTCGGTAACGCTGATCATCATGATCGCAACCACGCCCACGCCACCGACCATCAGTCCGATCGCCGAGAGGGTGATCATCACCAGGAAGAAGGTGCCGACGATCTTGTTGTAGATGTCCATCGCCTTTTCCTGCGTCGTTATGTAGAAGCTGTTCTCCTCGGCTGGCTTCAACATGCGTTCGGTGCGCAGCGCGGCGATGGCCTGGTCTATCGCGACGTCCTGCGGCACACCGTCGCGCGGCCTCGCGGTGAGGTAGAGCCACCAGGTGCTCGCATTGAGTCTGCGCTTGGCGGTCTCGTACGACACGATGGCCTTGGGCTTGTCGTCGTTGCTGAAGACGTTAGCGGGCGCGTGATAGATGCCGATGACCCTGAAAGGCATCCCGTTCACCGAGACGGTCTTTCCGACGGCGTTGCTGTCGGGGAAGAGCTGGCCCACCATGGCTTCGTTGATCAGGACGACGTTGTCGGCATCCCGGTCCTCGCGCGCGGTGAAGCTGCGGCCCGGATCTATGGTGCCGCCAACCACCTCGGCCCAACCGGGCGTGTACACGTCCACGTTGGCGCCGGGTACCGTGCGGTCGAGGTACTTGAACGCGGCCGAGGTGCTCGTCTGCGCTACCACTGCCTGAATCCCTGGCTGTCGCGCTATCGCTTTCGCCTCATCTACGGTGAGCCGTGGGTAGCGCCGCCACGGGCAGCTGTCGGCGGAGCCATTGCAGTTCTGAATGCCCGCGGGCGCCTTGCTGATGTAGAACGAGGTCGGGCCGGCGGCAGCCATGCTTTCGGCGACGCCCGCGTTGATACCGTGAACGGCGGCGGACATCGCGGTCACAACGAACACGCCCACCGCTATTCCTAGGATCGTCAGGAAAGCGCGAACCTTGTTCTGCCGGATGGCATCGAGGGCGATCGCAACACCCTCGAACAGTGCGTGGAGACGGTTGCCGATGTTCATCTCACTCGGACCTCAGCGCCGTGATCGGGTCGAGACGCGATGCTCGGCTGGCAGGGTACGCACCGGCTACTATCCCGATGCCAGCGCCGAGCGCGATCGCGACTGCGACGGACCAGGGAGCGACGCTCGTCGGTAGCGGCGACACGGCCGCTACGGCACGCGCCAGGCCGTATCCGAGCGCTATTCCGATAGCCGCACCGATGAGGCTCAGCGTGGCCGCCTCCACCAGGAACTGCGACATGATGTCGCGCCGTCGCGCACCGAGCGACTTGCGTATCCCTATCTCGCGCGTGCGCTCCGCTACCGCCACCAGCATGATGTTCATGATCACGATCGCTCCGACCACGAGCCCGATCGCGGGAAGGAAGATCCCGGCAAGCACGAGATACTTCTGTATGTTCTGCCAGGTCGAGAGCGCCGAGGCAGACGACTCCAGGCTGAAGTCGTCCTCCTGGGTGGGAAGGAGCTTGTGGCGCCTCCGCATGACCTCCTCCACCACGCCCTGGATCTCCGGCATCGCCTCCGGAGACGGCGCCTGGATGAGGACTGCATACAGGTTGCGCGGTCCGGTGAAGCGGGCCATCGGCGAGTGGAAGGGCGCTATCGCCTGGCGGTCGAGCGACATCCCGAAGGCCGACCCCTGCTTCTCCAGCACTCCGATCACGCGGAAGGGGAGTCCCTCTATGAGGAGATCCTTCCCGATGGGATCGAGGCTGGGAAAGTAATGTTCGGCCGTCTCACTCCCGATGACGACCACGGCGGCGCCGAGCTGGTCCTCCTGTTCGGTGAACAGGCGCCCTTCGCTCACGCCGAGGTTCTTGATGTCGAAGTAGCCAGCGGTCGCGGCGTGCGCGATCAGCTGCGGCCCCGACGCCATGTACTTCGATTGTGGCGTGAGCCAGTCAACGTCGTCTATCGCCCACTTCGCACCCAGCGGAAGGTTCTCGCGAATGGCGTCAGCATCGGCGACCGTGATGTACGGGCGCCGCTGCCACTCCTTCCACATCTCCTCGGTGACGTTCCCCATGTTGAAGTCGGGGAAGCGGCGAAGATTCACGGTGTTCACCCCGAGAAACTTTCCGGCGAAGGCGTCCTGCATGTAGTTCCCCATCCCGTTCACGATCGAGACCACGGCGATGAGGAACATCACACCGATGGTAACGCCGAGGAGGGTGAAGAAGCTCTTGAGCTTCTGCACCCTGATCTGGGAGATGGCGAGGCGGGCGGCTTCGAGGAGAGACATTAACTACAGGGTTCAGGAGGCAGGATTCAGGGTTCAGGTATCGCAGGGCGACAGGAAAATCGAACTGCGACTGCCATACCTCAGGCGCCGGACATCACCTTGCTGACGAACTGCTCGCGGCGCTCGTCGGAGGAGATGCGGCCGTCGCGCAGGACTACGACGCGGCGGGCATGGGCGGCGATATCGGGCTCGTGCGTCACCATGATCACCGTCTGACCACCGCTCGCGAGACCCTCGAAGACACGCATGATCTCGTCGGAGGTTTGCGAGTCGAGGTTGCCGGTGGGCTCGTCGGCCAGGAGGATCGCCGGGTTGTTGATCAGCGCACGCGCGATCGCGACGCGCTGGCGTTGTCCGCCGGAGAGCTCGTTGGGGCGGTGATCGATTCGGTCGCCGAGTTGCACCTTCTCGAGCGCTTCCTTCGCCCTGCGCTTGCGCTCGGCCGACGACACGCCGGCGTACACGAGCGGCAGCTCCACGTTGTGCAGCGCCGTGGCGCGCGGGAGAAGGTTGAAGGTCTGGAAGACGAAGCCGATCTCACGATTTCGAACGCGCGCCAGCTCGTCGTCCTTCATCCTCGAGACCAGTTCACCGTTGAGCCAGTACTCGCCGGCGTTGGGCGTGTCGAGGCAGCCCACGATGTTCATGAGCGTGGACTTCCCCGAGCCGGAGGGCCCCATGATGGCGACGTACTCGTTCCGCCGGATCGCGAGGTCCACTCCGCGCAGGGCGTGCACGACCTCGCCGCCCATGTCGTAATCGCGGCGGATGCCCCGCGTCACGATCACCCATTCCCGGCCAGGAGCGACCCCCTGATTGCCAACCACGACCTCTCGCTCTGCAGTCGAGCTAACCAGATCGTCCTGCATCTCTGCAGCACTCACGTGCCAACCCCCTTCTTCTGTTCGGCCTGTTTCGTTTCGCGCACCAGTGTGCCCTCCTTGAGATCGCGGATAGCCTGGTAGCTGCCGGCCACGATGGTCTCACCACCCTGGAGTCCGCTCACCACCTCGAAATAGTCTTCGCCGGCTATCCCTATCTTTACGGGCTGGAAGGTCACCTTGTTGTCGGAGCCCACTATGAATACCCCTTCGACCTGCTGCTGCCCCACCTGCTTGCCCGGGCGCCGGCCGAGAGCGAGCTGCGCGGAGTCGGTGCTCGGCGCGGCCTCTCGGTCGCGAACGGTGAGCGCGATGATGGGAACGCTCAGCACCTGCTTTCGGGTGGCGGTGATGATCTTCGCCGTGGCGGAGAAGTCGGGGCGGGTATCGGGCGGCGGGTTCAGTAGCATCACCTTCACCTCGTAGTCCACCGCCTGGTCGGTGCTCTGTGACGACGCGGCCGTGGGGTTCTGCACCGAGCTGTTGGCGATCTCCACGACCCTGCCCATGAAGGTAGTGTCGGGGAAGGCATCTATCTGAACGACGGCCGAGTCACCGATCGACACCCTGGCCACGTCGGTCTCGTCCACCTTCACGGTGGTCTCGAGCGTGTCCATGTTGCTGATGGTGAGAAGGAGCGCCGCGTCCTTGTTGAAAGTGCCGGGGACTGCCGTCTCGCCCTGCTCCACGTTGAGCCGGGTGACCTTCCCGGAGAGCGGAGCATTGATGGTGGTCTTCGCGAGGTTCGACTGCGAGTTCCGGAGCGCCGCGAGACTCTGGTCGACCATGTGACTCGAGGAGTTGAAGAGCGCCTGGTTCACATCCACGGTGGTCCGGAGCTGTTCCATCTGTTCGTCGGAGACGAGCGTCGGGTTGCTCTTGCGAATCGTCTCGGAACGCTGGAGCGCACTCTGCGACTGCTCGAGGTTGGCCTTCGCGCGCGCCATGTCGGCGCGAGCCGACGCGACCGCCGCACGCGAGCGCTGCACCTCGGCTTCGTAGGTGGACGGGTCTATCTGCAGAAGGAACTGTCCTTTCTTCACCATCGCACCCTCCTTCACCGCGAGCCGCACTATCCGGCCCGACACGTCGGAGGCCACGTCCACCTTCACGCGCGGCTCGACCTGGCCGCTGGCGGTGACGGAAGCAACGAGATCGCGCTTCTGTACCTTCTCCTCACGCACGTCGACGGCCTTGTTCCCTCGTTTGGCCGCGCCGAGTACGATGACTCCCCCGACGAGTAGTACGAGTATGGTGGCAATGCTCCACTTGGTACCTTTGCTCATGCTGTTCCCCGGTGAGTGCAATCAGCGAAGCGGTCGCCCGACGGCGTTCTCGAGCTGGGCGAATGAAATATGATAGTTGTAGATCGCGTTGATGCGGTCGTTCTCGGCCTTTTCATAGGTCGCCCTCGCATTGGCGAGATCGAGGTAGGTGGCAGCCCCTACCTTGTACTTCTCCTGCGCCAGCTCGAGCTCCTGACGTGCCTTGGCCGCGTTCTGCTCCTGCAGCTCCACCGTCTTCGCGTTGGTGACCAGCGTGAGGTAGTCGGCCGTCACGTCCGCAGTGAGCGCCAGCTCCTGTTTCCTGATGTTGTAGCGCGCGCTGTTCCTGTTCGCTTTCGCCTGCTCGATCTGCTGCTCGCGCTGGAAGCCGTCGAAGATCGGAAGCGAGAGCATCGCACTGACCTGGAAGGGTTGCTTGGTGAAGTTGAAGGGGAACTGGCTGTTCTCGGCCCGAATCTGCGCCGCTATCTCGGGGGTGAAACGGGGAAGCTGGTCGCACCGCCCCTGGATGCTCGGCAGCCCGGCGCCCACCCGCAGCGAGTCCTGGGAGAGGCAGCTCGCTATGGAGCCCTGCATCTGGCTCTGAGTCAGCGTGACCGGGTAATTGCTGTTCGCGTACTGGTAGGTGTACCCGCCCCATCCGGCGCTCATCCGAAGCGACGGTATGTACTGCGATTGAGCGGAACGCACGTTGAGAGACGCAACTTTGTCACGGGCGCGGAGCGCATTGAGCGCGGGATTTCTCTGCTGAGCGAGATCGAGCACCGACTCGAGTGTGAAGTCGGGAGTGCGAATGGCGAAGCCGGTGGTCAACTGGACGTTGGCCGGCTGCCGTACACCCATCGTCTGGAATAGGCGAAGCTTGTCGATCTCGACCTGGTTGTGCGCCTGCAGCGCCGCCACCTTCGCCTGGCCCAGCGCCACCTCGGCATTGCTCACGTCGAGCTGCGTCCCGGAGCCCACCGCCATCTTCGCCTTAGCCAGCTCCAGCTGCACTTCACTCTGTGTCACCAGCGAGTCATTCAGCTCCGCCTTCGCGCGCGACGCCAAGACGTTGAGGTAGTTCTGCGTGACCGTGGAGCGCACCAACTGCGCGGACCCCGCGATATCGGCGTCGGCCGCCTTGACGGTAGACGACTGGATCCTGGGGTTCAGGAAGGTGGTGGCGTTGAGCTGGTAGGTGAGGTTCAGCGAGTAGGAAGACTGGTAGATGTCCGACGCCACCTCGAAGCCCGTGACACCGTTGATCGGCTGACCGCCGGACTGGCGGTAGCTTCCCTGCAGCGACACGTCGACACCTGGGAGAAACGCTCCGTACGCCGCACGCTTCCCCGCGGATGCGGCACGTCTGGCGTCCTTGGTGGAGAGAAAGTCCGGGTTGTTCTTGAGTGCCAGCTCGATCGCGTCATCGAGGGTGAGCGTGGGGCCGCCGGCGGTAGTGTCCCCCGGCAGCGTACTGTCGGACCTTGCGGTGGTATCGTTCCGAGGAGATCCGAGCGTCTGCGCCAGGGCCGTGTTCATGGAGAGCGTCGTCAGTGCAGCGCCGAGCGCCGCGGTGACGAGCCGGGTCGAAAGCATCGTGTGAAGTCCTCGCGTGGTGTCTGCCAGCCCTACGCATCGGGCGGAGGGTCGGTTTCATGGGTCCAGCAAATAAAAAAAGGCGCCCCGCCGGTGGGCGGGGCGCGATGTAGAGGGACTCAGCGGGGCGGCTCGTCGCGGAGGGCTGTTATCCCTCTGGCGTCGAGCACTACCTTGAGCACCCGCCCCTGATCGTCCACCCAGATATGGCGTGTGCCGCCGCCGGGCTCCGTGAGCACCAGCACTTTGGCTGCCACGCTGCGGCCGCCGATGCTCACGGCGTCGTTCCCCTGGGTGCTTACGCGCATCACCACCTGGGTGTTGCGCTGCGGAACCACGACGGGAACGGTGGCGGAGCCAGACTTCGCGGCGCGCCTCGCCAGAAAGTAGTACTGGTGGAAGACGTTGTCATCCAGCACCAGCGCGCCGTCGGCCACGATGTATTCCTTGGTGGATTCTCCGGTGGCCGTCTTCACCTGCGCGCTGATGCGGCCGCGCCCTACGATGGCCCTGAGACGCTCGCGCACCTCCCCGTTCGAGCGAACCTCGAGCTGGTAGGCGAGTGGCGCGAAGGAATCGTCGGCGCGCAGTGCAGGGGAGAGGCGCTCGGCGTCGAATTCCACCGTGGCATTGGCGACGTACACGTCGCCGCCCGGACCGGGAGTGCGGCGGATCGTGAAAGTCTCCCGGCCGATCTTCGTGCCGGAGCGACTGATGGTGAAGCTCCCCTCGTCCACCACGGTCACTTGCGATGGCGCCGCGGCGGGTACCGCCAGAAGTGTGGCGGAGAGGAGGCCGAAGTATCGCATATTCAAAGCTAATACCCGGAGTCGGAGGTAGGGTTTCACGAGTCGGCCGCCGGCGCGAGGAATATGCGCTCACGGATGCGCTGGCGGATACGCTCGTAGATCGCCCGTCCCTTCTCGGCTGTGGCGAGAGTGGGACGACCGATGGATCCGGCGCTTCCCTTGGGGACGCGCAGCTGCCCCCTGCGGTAACGCCTGAGCGATTCGCGCGACATCATGTAGTCCTGTGCCCATTCCATGTGTACGAGCTCCGGAGCAAGATAGAGCATCAGCGACGTATCCGCTTCGCCACCGTGCATGTGCTCTTCCTGTCCATCCAGCAGGTCGTCTATCCGAACCGCGTATATGTCCACCACCCGCACGCGCGCTATCTGGGTGATCACCGTGTCGATGGCCTCCTGGTGGGCGTCGTAGTCGTGAGCGGTGAGGAGGATAAATTCCCTGAAGCCCGATGTCTCCCACGATGCCAGCAGATCGTTGAGCATGCGGTGCAGCGTCTTCTTCCGGACGGAGGCGTTGCCAGGGAAATCGCGCTCTTCCGGGGTATTCACTCCGTATTCGACCGTCGGCGCGCGGAGCACGCCGGTAGTGGCCGAGAGGTCGTCGGCGAGCCGCTCCGCTATGATGGTGACGCAGCCGATGGGGAGGTGCGGGCCGTGCTGCTCGCACGCTCCAACGGGGATGATCAGCCGTGGGTCCGCGGCCATCACGGCCGCGACCTGCGCTGGTCCCATTTCTTTGAGGCGCCGCGGGTGAATGTCAACGGCGCGAGGGGGCACGGTCATTTCGAGTAAGGGTGAAGGGGCGCAGGCGCCCGGCTCCGGCGTGGCGGGCAGGTCGGCGGTGTGGACGCACCTCTGGGCAATTGCCATGGGTGCGGCGATCGTGGCCGGCGCGATCTGGCTGCGCAGCCCGCGAATACCTTACCTCGCGGTCTCGCTCATCGCCACGGTGCTCGCCGCGCTCGTGCTCGCCGGACTCGCGCGGCGCGATCGCGGCTGGGCTGTCGCTGCCCTCGGCGCTTCCTTCCTCTTCTGCGCGGTGGCATACCTGGCCCAGCGAACGCTCGACAGGATCGAGCACGACTGGCCGGCGTACAGCGCATCGCTGGTAACGCGCGGCGCCGCATCGCTCGGCGATCAGCTTTCCGCTACATCCCGCGCGCTGCGCGAGAGCGCCAGGCGTGCGCTGGCGGCTCCGGTGCAGGTGGCCGGGGCCTTCGAGGCACTCGGGAAGGAAGTAGACGCGCACACGGAGCGCGGGCTCGCGCTGTACCGGCGGGGCGTGCCGGTTGCGTGGGCGGGGAATGTCTTCACTTCCACCGATTCGCTGGTGGCGCCGCTGGGCGTGGTGTATTCGCCCTTCTACGTGACGCTCTACGCGTCGGTGATCGAAGGGGACTCGCGCGCGGTGGCGACCGCCACTATCCATGCGTCGCCGCCGGGCGACGATTTCGCCCCGGCCATCGCGAACCGGCTGGTGCGCACGGTGGGACTGCACGCCTTCGAGGTATCGCCGCGCGCGCACGCCGCGGGCGACACGGGAGCGGTCGCCTTCGCACCCGTTGGCGATACGCTCCTGGTAGCTCGTGCTGTTGCGCCGGGGATGGAGGAGGCGAGACTCCTCGCTCTCGAGAGAGTGCGCGGGCGCGGCGCCGCCGCGATAGTGCTCACGCTGGTACTCTATCTGGTAGTAGTGTGGCGCAGCGAGCACGCGGTACGCTGGCGGGTAGTCCCGCTTGGGGTTGCGCTGCTCGGCGTTGCGCTCGTTCCGCTGAGCACTTTCTCGAGCCGTTCGCTTCTCTTCGACCCCACGGTGTATTACGCGGAGGTAGGTGGTCCGCTAACGGCGAGCATCGGCGCACTCGGTGTGGCGGCCGCGATCGTACTTCTCGGTCTGCTCCTCGCTCTCAGATCCGACAGCGTCAGGCCGGGACGCCGGGTCGCGATCGCCGCCGTGGTGGTGTTGGCCGTGGTGGGACCGTTCCTCCTGCGCGTGCTCGCCGGTGGAGTGATGCCGCCTCCCGGAGGAGTGAGCGCTACACTCTGGGTGGCGTGGGAGGTGGCGCTCTTCCTCGTGGCAGCGGCGCTGCTGATCGCGTTGGGCGTGGCCGGAAGAGCAGCCCTCGCTCGCGCTCGCTTCGGGCTTCCGCCAGCGGCGGCACCTGCGCTTGCCGCGATCGCGGCGCTGGTGGGCCCCATGGCTGTCACCGCGCCCGGCGTCTGGCCAGTTTGGTATCTGCTCATCTGGGTCGCCGTCGTTGCATCGCTGGTGTTCGCGCGCGAGCACCGATGGATGGTGCTCACCGCCGGCACCGTGGCCGCCCTCGGCGCCACCACGCTGACGTGGAGCGCAGGCGTGAGCGGGCGGGCGCAACTGGCTGACCGGGATGTGTCGGGGCTCGGCGAAGTGCAGGCTGACGTGGTGGCGGTGTTGCAGCGTTTCGCCGGCTCGATCGCCGCGGCGGCTCCGCCGCACACAGAGGCGGAGCTGGTGAGGTTGTACGTGGACTCCGATCTCATGGGCTCCGGCTACCCCGCAGCGATGGAGGAGCACGAGTCCGACGGCTCCGTCTCGGCGCGTGTGATGCTCGCGGAGCTGGATGTGCCCTCCAACGCGCTGCGCGACGCGGCAACCGAGGCGCGGAGGACGCAGGAGACGGTGCTTCGATCGGTGCTCGGGATGCCGGGCGAGCTGACACTGCTCGCTGTTCCGCATGCTGGTGGATCCGTCACAACGGTGGCGGTGGGTCCCCGCACGAGACTCATACCGGACGACCCGTTCAAGGCGCTCCTGGGGCTCAGCGAGCGAGAGAGCGGGCCACCGCCGTACGCCATGTCGCTCCTGGCCCCGGAGCCGATCTGGCCGCTCACGCCCGACAGCACTCGCTGGTATCGCGCGGGCCGGCAGCTCCATGGCAACCGTCTCGTCCAGACGGTACGTGGTCCGATGCGCGCCCACATGGACATAGATCTGCGTCCGCAGGCGATTCTCGTTCAGCGAGCGACGCTGGTGGTGCTGCTCGACCTACTCCTTCTCGCCGCCCTCTGGACCATCAGCGCTCTCCCGGAGCCCGCGTTCCGCTCGTGGGTAGCGGTACACGGTACGAGATGGGCGTACAGCTACCGGGCGAGACTCACCCTCGTCCTCTTCGGCTTCTTCGTACTTCCGGCGCTCGCCTTCGCGGTGTGGAGCTACCAGCGGCTCCAATCCGAGGACCGGCAGTCGCGCGAGCTGCTCGTACGGGAAACGCTCCGCTCCTACAACGAGATCGCAGGTGACGCCGACGCCGAACCGCTGGAGAGTATCGGCGAGCGAGTGGGGACACCGCTCATCGTATACCGCTTCGGCGAGCTGACGGATGCGAGCGAGCCGCTCTTCGAGGCGATTGCGCCGATGGGCCACTTCCTTCCCGGCGATGTCTATCAGCGCCTCCGGCTCGGCCGTGAAGAGTACACCAGCCGCCGGCTACGGCTGGGCGACCGGCCCGCGCTCTTCGGTTATCTCTCCACACCCACGCCGTGGAGCGAGCGTCTGGTCACCGCTGCACCGGCGCGGGGGAGCGAGTACATGCTGGACCAGCGCCGCCGCGACCTGGGCGTGCTGGTGCTCTTTGCCACGGTGCTCGGTGCACTCGGTGCACTCTGGCTGAGCCGGCTCGCATCGCGCTCGCTCGCGCGGCCGATCGGGAATCTCCGAGAGGCGGCGCTGGCGATCGCCGGCGGTGAGAGCGAGCCGCCGCTGGAGCACCGCACGCCAGACGAGTTCGAGCCCGTTTTCTCGGCGTTCCGCCGGATGGCGTCCGACCTGGGTGCCAGCCGGAGCGCGCTGGAGGCGACGCAGCGGCGTACCGCGGCGGTGCTGCGCAACGTGGCGAGTGGCGTTGTCGCTTTGATGGCGGATGGTGAAGTGGTCTTCTCGAATCCGCGCGCAGCGACTCTCCTGGATTCGCCGCTGGTCGGCTCGAAACTGGTGGACGTGAGCCCGGTGATCGCCGAGCGCGTGTCCGACTTCGTGCAGCGCGGCGCCACCGAGGAGGAGCTCGATCTGGAAGTGGGCGGCCGCCAGCTGCAGGGCCGTCTCGTGCGGCTCACGGGAGGGGGTGAAGGAGTGGTGCTCACCCTCGACGACGTGACGGAGCTAGCGCGCGCTCAACGCGTGATCGCGTGGGGTGAGATGGCTCGGCAGGTAGCGCACGAGATCAAGAATCCATTGACTCCCATACGACTCGGCGTTCAGCATCTGCGGCGCGCGTACGGCGACGCACGCCCCGACTTCGGCGACATCCTCGCCACCAACGTGGATCGCATCCTGGCGGAGATAGACCGGCTCGACGAGATCGCCCGGAGCTTCAGCCGCTACGGAATGGCGCCCGCCGACCGCCAGCCGCCGGAGCCGGTGGATGTATCGGCGGTGGCGAGGGATGTGGTGGGACTGGAAGTCATGGGGGAAGGGGCGGGAAGTGGGGGACGGGAAGCAGGAAGCAGGAAGCAGGAAACGGGAAACGGGAACGAGCAGCGTTCCGAGTTCGGGGGTCAGGGGACGGGGGGTCCTCGGAGAGGGGAGGAGAACGGGAAGGGGGAGGTGAAGTGGCGGTTGGTGGGGGCGGAGGAGCCGATCCGGGCCGTGGCGCGGGCCGACGAGCTCAGGGAAGTGCTTCTCAACCTCCTCGAGAATTCGCGACTGGCGGGTGCGAGCAACGTGGAAGTGCGCTGTGCACGGCGGGACGGCCGGGTGGTCATCGAAGTGAGTGACGACGGGTCGGGAGTGCCGGCACACGTGCTGCCGCGACTCTTCGAGCCACACTTCTCCACGCGCTCTTCGGGAAGCGGCCTGGGGCTCGCGATGAGCCGGCAACTCGTGGAGAGCTGGGGTGGTGCCATCGCGATCGCGAGTACCGAGGGCGAGGGAACCCGCGTGCGGATCGAGCTCACGGCGCACGAGCTCGCGGATGCAGAGGGAAGAGTATGACGGTGCGGGCGGGAGAAAGCGCTGACGACCAGCTGCGGCAGCTCATAGAATGGCATCGCTCCCGAGCGGAGCGGCTGCTGAACGGAGTGCGGGCGCTGGTTCTCATCCTCCTGGCGGCAGCGGCGTTCGCGTACGCGCCAGCGCTTCCGCTGCAGCTCACATGGGTGAATGTGATCGTGCTCGCCATCACTCTCACCTGGACCTTCGCGCAGTGGGCGCTCTTCTACCGGCGCGAGCAGCTACCCGGCTGGCTGGCGCTGGTGAATCCGGCGGTGGATGTCACTGCGATCACCGTGGTGATGGCGGAGTACGGGATCTCGCAGACCGCCAAGCTCGCGCTCGGATCACCGATGCTGCTGGCGTACTTCGCCATTCTCGCGTCGCGGCCAATCACGTCGTCCACGCGCAAGTCGGCGGTCGTGGCGGCGCTGGTGGTCGCGGAGTACTCGGCACTGCTCGCGTTCTTCGTGGCCACCGGGCGCGCGCACCTGGTAGCGAGCCCGATAGATGCGAGCACCGGGCAGGGGGTGGCGTGGCTGGACGAGGGCGCCAAGATTCTCCTCCTCGCGGTGGCCGGTGCCATAGCCACGTACGCCACGGCCTGGTACGAGCGCCTTCTCACCAGTTACCACCTGCAGGCGCGAGCGAGGGAGCGCCTCGAGGCACGCCTGGCTCGTGCGCAGCTCGAGGCGCTGGAGTCGCAGCTCCATCCACACTTCCTCTTCAACACGCTGAACGCGATAACCGCGCTCATCGCGCAGGAGCCGCGCTCGGCGCAGCGGATCGTGAGTGGGTTGAGCGAGCTGTTGCGATTCTCGCTCGGCAGGGCGGGCGAGCAGGAGGTGACCCTCGAGCGGGAGCTCGACCTGCTCGGCCGCTACATCGAGATCCAGGAGGTGCGCTTCCCGGATCGCCTGCGCGTGGACGTAGACGTCGAACCAGGAGTGATGGTCGCGCTGGTACCCAGCATGATCCTCCAGCCGCTGGTGGAAAACTCCATCCGTCATGGAATCGCGCCGCGCGCGGCCGGCGGTCGCGTGGAGGTGCGGGCGGTGCGCGAAGGCGAGATACTTCGGCTCACCGTGCGCGACGACGGACTCGGGGCCGCCGCCGCGGCGAGCGGCCATGCGCGGGGCGGAGTCGGACTCGCGAATACGCGTGCGCGTCTGCAACATCTCTACGGCGAGAGGCAGGAGATACGCACAGGCCCGGTCGCGACCGGCGGGTACCTCGTGACGATAGACATCCCGTTCCACACCGCCGCCGTGTCCATGACAGTTGATGAGGTGGCATCATGAGTACCGAGCTGAGACCGACTCGGGTCCTGATAGTGGACGATGAACCGCTGGCGCGCGCGCACATGCGCGAGCTGCTGGCCGACGTGGGCGGGGTGGAGGTGATAGGCGAGTGCGGCGACGGCCGCGATGCGGTGCGACGCATACGGGCGGAGGCGCCGGACCTCGTTCTCCTGGACGTTCAGATCCCCGAGCTCGATGGCTTCGGAGTGGTGCGCGAGGTAGGCGCGGCGCGGATGCCGATGGTGATCTTCGTGACCGCCTACGACGAATACGCCCTGCGGGCGTTCGACGTGTCGGCGCTCGCCTACCTCCTCAAGCCGGTGAGCCGGGAGCGCTTCTCGGGCGCGCTCGAGCGAGCTCGCGCGCTGATGCGGGCCAGCTCAACGAACGAGACGGCATCGCGACTCGGGAAGCTGCTCGAGCGGATGAGCGAGGCGCGGCCGTACAGCGACCGGCTGTCCATCAAGGTGGACGGCCGAGTCCTCTTCGTGGGTGTGGACGAGATAGACTGGCTCGAGGCAGACGACAACCATGTGAAGATTCACGCGGGCCAGCGCACGCATCAGGTGCGGGGCACCATGGCCTCGTTCGAGAAGCGGCTTCCGCCGGAAAAGTTTCTGCGGATCCATCGCTCCACACTCGTGAACGTGCGCCGTATCGTGGAGGTGCAGCCGTGGTTCGCCGGCGACTACGTGTTCATCCTCACGGGCGGTGCGCGCCTCACTTCGGGGAGGAGCTACCGACAGGCGATTCACGAGTTCATGGATCGCCAGCTCTGAGTCGCTGCCATTCGGCCACCGGTTCGCCGCCGCTCACCCCCCGCGCACGGTAGTTCGCCCCAGAGTCGTTTCCCCACCGGCTGTGCCCACGAATATTGCGTCCGGCGCGTCTGCGTCGTCAGTCGATGCCTTCGAGCCACGATGGGCAGCGCTGGACGGCCCGACAAACACTGGGGGATAGGAAAGTGAAACGCTTACCTGGACTGGCGGCTGTGTTCCTGACCTTCGTGCTGGCTTCGTGCGGCGGCGCATCTGGCGGGATCACCGGAGGAGGCGGTGGAGGCGGAGGTGGGGGCGGCGGTGGTGGCGGCGGCGGCGGTGGACGATCGAACTCGATCAATGTCGCCGACAATTCGTTTACGCCCGCGAAGGATACGGTTGCGAAGGGTACCCAGGTCACGTGGAACTGGACCGGCGCGGCACTTCACAGCGTCACCTTCGACGACGGCACGACCTCGGCCACCATGGCCACGGGCAACTACACGCGGACCTTCGACACGCCGGGCACGTACTCGTACCACTGCAAAGTTCACGGTACGTCCATGTCCGGATCGGTGACCGTAGAGTGACCTTGCTGCTCCGGAGCATCCTCGCGGCAGTCGGGCTGGCCTCGTTGCCAGGCGTGGTACACGCGCAGTGTCGCCCGGCAACGAACAGCAACGAGGCGAAGCTCCTCGCCTTCTACGCCGCGCCCATCGTCTTCTCCAGCATGGACGCGCCGGAGCGTCCAGCACCCGGGCAGGTGCTCATCTCGGTCGAGGTCTCACCCATACCGCGGCCCGACCCCGCCATTCAGCACACGTCCTTCTGCTACCAGGGGAAGACGGAGAACACGCGGCTGGCGCCGATATTCGTCAGGCCGCGGATCGAAGTCGGGCTCCCGATGGGATTCGCGCTCGAGGCGAGCTACGTACCGCCGGTGCGTGCCTGGGACGCCGAGCCGAACCTCGCCAGCTTCGCGCTGTCGCACGTGCAGCGGCTTCCGATTTCCATAGCCGCGCAGAGCGTCCACCTCATGCTCCGCGCGCACGGCACGGTTGGTAGAGTGACGGGGCCGATCACCTGCCCACGGAGTGGATTGCAAACGAGCGATCCTGCAGCGCCCTGCTACGGTGCCAACCCGTCGAGCGACACTTACCACCCGGACATGTTCGGGGCCGAGGGCGCGCTCTCCGTTGGTGGCGGCCGCATTTCCGCGTACGCCGGCGGCGGAATCAACTGGCTGAGACCGCACTTTCAGGTGGGCTTCGTGGACGGCTCCGGAATAGCCGATCACACCACGATAGACGTGGACCTCACGCGGGGCGCCTTCTTCGGTGGCGTGACCGCGCGGCTCGTGCGCTCGCTGCGCGTCTCCGCGCAGATCTACGACGTTCCCGCCGACGCCACCACCTGGCGATTCGGCCTCGGTTATCTGATCCGGTAGAGGACGATGGTGGCCACGCCCGAGCGGCGGACTCGGCCCGTGCGGCGAATCGCTGTCCCGCCGCTGGTGCTTCAATGGCTCCGCTTCGCCATGGTAGTCGTGTTCGTCGGTGGTGGGCTGATGAAGCTTGCCGGGGCGGACGTAATGGTGAGGCTTTTCGCCGATATCGGTGTGGGTCAGTGGCTCCGCTACGTGGTGGGAGCGATGGAGCTCGCGGGCGGAACGCTTCTCCTCGTGCCGGCCTGGAGCGGCCTGGCGGCACTGGGGCTGATCGTGATGATGATCGGGGCAGCAATGGCGGAGCTCCTCATCATACGCAGACTTCCCATCGCCGCCGCAGCCTGTGCGGTGGCACTCATGGTCATCGCGCTCGGCACCTTCGACGAAGCCGGAGCGCCCCCCTGGCGGCGCGGGAGAGGGTAGCCTGCGGACTCGACCGCTTGCCGCAATCCTTCCTACCCCTCTGATTTGGGGACATGGAAGGAACGCTGATGCCGCTCACGCGGCCGGACGACGAAGAAAAGCAGGCACGGCTCGATCGGATGAAGCGCTTCGCCACGGGGCTCCTCGTGGCGGCGACCGTCATCTTCGCCATCACGCGTGCGCTCGAGCACCGGTACCCCTGGCTCGGCTTCATCCGCGCCACCGCCGAGGCCTCGATGATTGGCGGCCTCGCTGACTGGTTCGCGGTTACCGCGCTCTTTCGACATCCGCTGGGGTTGCCGATCCCACACACCGCCATCGTGGCGAAGCGAAAAGACCGAATAGGTCGCACGCTCGGCAACTTCGTGCAGAACAACTTTCTGTCGCGGCCGGTGCTGCAGAGCAAGATCGAGGGGATCCAGCTGGCGGAGCGCGGGGCGAGGTGGCTGGCACAACCGGACAACGCGCGCCTCATTGCCCAGCAGGTGGCCTCAGGGCTCGCCCGTACCGCCGAGGCGATCCCCGAAGCGGAGGCCACGCGTCTCATAGCCCAGACGCTCTCGGAGAGAGTTCAGAAGACGAAAGTGGCGCCGTTGCTGGGCAACGTTCTCCTCCTCATGGCGTCGGACGGCAGGCATCAGGAGCTCCTCGACGATGCGCTGCGACTGGTGGCGCAGGCGGTGGAGGACAACCGGGAGCTCATCCGCATCAAGGTGCTCGAGGAGAGCCCGTGGTGGGTACCGGGCGTGGTGGACGAGCGGATTTATCAGAAGATCCTTTCCGCTACCGAGAACCTCATCCACGAGGTGCGCAGCGATCCCGAGCATCCGCTTCGCTCGAAGTTCGACCTCGCGCTCGCCCGGTTCATAGACAAGCTGCGGACTTCGCCCGAGATGATCGAGAAGGCGGAGGCGATGAAGGCCGAGTTCCTCGGCCCCGAGCTGCTCGACGATCTCGCTGCCACGGCGTGGCGGAGCGTTCGCGACGGGCTCGTGAAATACGCCACGCGCGAAGCCGAAGAGGGGCCGAGCGCGCTGGAGCGGGGGATCACTTCGTTCGCCGAGGGGCTTCTGGCCAACGAGCCGCTGCTGGCCGAGATAGACGAATTCGCCACTCGATCGGCGCTCACGATAGTGGAGCAGCATCGACACCAGGCTGGCGAGCTGATTTCCAACACGGTGAGCTCGTGGGATCCGGACGCCACGTCGCATCGAATAGAGCTGGCGATAGGGCGGGACCTTCAGTTCATCCGGATAAACGGAACCATCGTGGGCGGGCTCGCGGGTCTGGCGATCTACATCATCTCGCGCTTTCTCTGAGTGGAGCGATTATCCTTAGCCACGAGCGGAGCGACGCACTCGACCGCCGCACGGGCAGTCGAGCGTCGCTCGCACCCCGGTTCGTGGTGGTGAAATGTCTACAGCCTCAGTTCCAGCGGAGATCACCGACGCGCTCAACGCGCGGATCCTCGCCGAGTCCGAAGATCGGATCTCCGGCTTCCTCGAAGACCCGTTCGCCGAAATCGCCCGGCGGTCCGGGGTTCCGTTGCCCACCGTGCTCGAACGGATCCGGGCCATGCTCGCTGCCGGGACCATTCGCAGGGTGCGTCAGACGCTCCTCGCCACCAACCTCGCGCCGGGTGCGCTGATCGCCTGGAAGATCGCGCCCGACCTGCTCGACGCCGGCTTCGAGTATCTCTCGAAGGATGATCCCTTCTCGGGGCACGTCGTCATCCGCTCCACCGACGCCGAGACGCCCGGTTCATCCTACCGGCTCTGGACCACGCTCAAGGTGCCGCGCGGCTACTCCATGGAGAAGTACTGCGAGTGGCTGCGCGAGCGCATCGGCGCCGAGGCGTTTCTCGTGATGCCGGCGAAGGCGCTCTTTGCGCTCGGAGTGGGGCATGTGAGGCGGAAGGGAATGGAGCCGGGGAGCCGGACCGACGAGCCCGGACGGGTGCTCGACACCCACATCGTGGAGCTGAGCGATCGCGAATGGCAGATCCTCGAGCCGCTGAAGCGCGAGTTCACGGTGGATGAGATCAGGGAGGACCCCTGGTCCTGGCGCGCGACGGAGGCGGGTGTGACGCGCGAGGAATTTCTGAGGGTGGCGCGCTCGCTGAACGAACGCGGTGTGATAGGCCGCTTCTCCACCTTCCTCGAGCACGTGAAGCCATCGGCTGCGGGAACGCGAGTGACTCGTTACAATGCTCTCTTCCACTGGCGCGTGCCGCCCGGGCGTGAGCTGGAGGCGGGGAAGGAGGTGGGGAGGCACCACATCCTCACACACGCGTACTGGCGCGAGGGCGGCCCTGCCTTCGCCAACGTGAATCTCATGGCGGTGGCGCATGGCACCGACAAGTCGCTCGTGCTCGCGCACAAGGCAGCGATAGATGAACACCTCGAGGAAGCCGGTATCCCGGTGAGCTACACGAACGTCTTCTGGGGTGGGAGGAGTGAGATCAAGCCATCCGAGATCTCGCCCGTTGCGTTTGCGGCGTGGTGCCGTTCGGTAAATCTGGATCCTGAAGCGATGCGAGATAGAGCTGCATGATGAAGTCTGGTCCCTCGAGCCGGCTGGCGTCCGCGCTCCTGATGGTGCTCATGGCGGGCGCGCTCGCCTGCAGTGAAGGCGATGCGAGCGAGAGGTCGGTAAGCGGGGGCGCTGCTGCTGGCGGCAAGTCCGCGCCGGAGGAAGCCGGGAGCGCCGCGCCGGTGGACAGCGCGGTTCTCGCGGCTCGCGCCGCCACCGCACACTGGCAGCAAGTGTGCGAGTCCGACTCGGCAGCTATCCGGCACGTGGCGGCAGTAGCGGCGGCGGACAAGGCCGCGGCCGACTCCATCCGAGCCGCAGACTCCGTCCGTACCGCGCTGATTGATTCGCTCTCGGGCGACACCACGCGCGCCGCGAAGACGAAGCTGGCTGCGCTCGAGGCAAGGAAGCCGACGGCGAAGAAGGACCCGCCGGCGTGGGCCGGGAAGGTGGCGCGCCGCGCGATGTCCCAGACTCCGCTCCCCGGCTCGCTCTTCCCCGGCTGCCGCGTGGTTGCCTACTACGGCAACCCGTTGTCGAAGCGCATGGGTATCCTCGGCGAGATCGCACCCGACAGCATGCTGGAGCGCCTGGCGCGGCAGGCCGCCGCCTACCAGAAGGCCGATCCGACCACGCACGTGGTCCCCGCACTGGAGTTGATCGCGATCGTGGCGCAGGCGGATGCCGGCCGCGACGGGCTTTACAGGGCGCGGATGCCCGACAGCCTCGTCGAGCGCGTGGCGTCGTGGGCGGAGAAGAAGGGCTACATCCTCATCCTCGACATCCAGAACGGCCACAGCGACATGGCGCGCGAGGTGTCGTCGCTGGTGCCCTTCCTGAAGCGACCCAACGTACACCTCGCACTCGATCCCGAGTTCTCGATGCCCGGGAAGAAGCGCCCGGGCACCGTCATCGGCACGCTCGACGCGCGTGAGGTGAACCAGGCGGTGGACACTCTCGCGCGGTTGGTGAAGGAATACGAGCTGCCGCCCAAGATGCTCATCGTGCATCGCTTCACCCGGCCCATGCTCACCAATCAGGAGCACATCCGCCTCGATCCGCGCGTGCAGGTGGTGATAGACATGGACGGCTTCGGCGCGCCTTTCCTCAAGCGCGACTCCTACCGTCGCTACGTGTTCGAGCATCCCGTGCAGTTCACCGGATTCAAGATCTTCTACAAGAACGACAAGCCGATGCTCACGCCCGAGGAAGTGATGAAGCTCGTGCCGGTGCCGGTGTTCATCATGTATCAGTGAACGAAGACGCGGGGGCGAGTGCCGCGGCGCGGGCGACGTCCACGCGCCCGCGCCTCGACCCCGGCGCGGATGATCGGATGGCCCCGCATTTCGTGTACGTCCTCGCGTTGCTCTTCACACCAGATACTCGCGGCGTAGTCCTCGTGCGCAAGACGCGTCCCGCGTGGCAGGTAGGGAGGGTGAACGCGCTGGGAGGAAAGCTCCTTCCCGGCGAGAGCGCCGCCACGGCGGCGAGTCGCGAGGTGGAGGAGGAGGCTGGGGTGCAGGTGCCTCCAGATGCGTGGCGCGAGATCGCGGTATGGCGGGATCCGGTGTACAGGATGCACGTGCTCGCGGCCCTGCACGCTGCGGCTGGGCGTGCACGGACCGCGGAGGACCAGGAGGTCTTTCTCGCGGACGTTCGCGATCTTCCGCGCGAGGCGATCGAGAATCTCCGCTGGCTGATACCACTCGCACTCGATCGCGATGTGGCGCTCCCGGTCGAGCTGCGGAGCGCGAACCCGGAGGGTTCGGGCCTCACGGAGTCACCGCCGGCGTAGAAAGCGATTCCGATCCGCAGGGGTGCGGTTGCTTTTCTCGCGGTATGTGCGTATCGAGAGTATATCGCTTCTCCCGCCTCCGATTGTCGATGCGTTTGCTGAAGTTCTCCATCTCGTTGTTGATCGCCCTGGCCTGCGCCGGCCCCGCTCCCGCCCTCGCCGAGCGTGTGGACGCCGACTCGGTGGCCTCGGATTCCGTAGTACTGGCCGCCACGCGCGCGATAGACGAGGGGAGACCCTGGCGCGCGACGCGGATCCTCTCGCCGGCGCTGGGAGACAGCGTGCTCCGAACGCCGGAAGTGGTGCTCACCGCGGCGCGCGCGGCTGCCATGTGGGGCGGCTGGTCGGAGGTGAGCAAGCTGCTCGCGAGCGCATCATGGCTCGACACGCTCGCGCAAGGTGAGGGACGCGTGCTCCTCACGCACTCGGCGCTGCAGCTCGGCGAAGACAGCACGGCGCTGCGCTACGCACGCAGTGCCGTGGTGACGGCCAGGGGCGGTGCGGCGGAGGGGGAGCGGCTGGTCCTCCTGGCGCGCGCGTTCGACCGGCTCGACGTAAACGACAGCGCGGCGGCGGCGTATTCGCGCGCAGGAGCACTGCTTCCTGCGATAGGCGACTGGCTGCGCCTGCGCGCGGCCGAGGTGACGGCGGCGAGCCAGGCGCGCAAGGCGCTGTATGCGGCCATCCGGTCGCCGGCTGCGCGCGAGCGAGTGCCTGCAGTGGAGGCGCGGGCACGGCAGCGGAGCGGCGATCTGGCCGGGGCAATGGCGGCGTTCGACTCACTCGGTCTTCCGGTGCGGGCGCTGCGCCTGCGGCTGGGCGATTCTACGTCGACGCCCAGGCCATCCCACGCGGACAGCTCCGCGGTACGCGCCTCGCTCGTCGAGCTCCTGCGGGAGCGCGCGGGGAGCCCCACGGCGCGCGAGGCGCTCGAGCTGCTGGACTACGCTTTCGGTGCCCTCACGCCCGAGGAAGAGCTCGACGCCGCGCGGAGCGCTGCGGCGAGCGGGCCAGCCAGCCGCGCCGCCACCGGCTTCGCGCGCGCCTTCGAGGCGGGACTCGGCAATTCGCGCGACCGCTTCTCCTACGCTTCGATCCTTTCGCGACTCGGACGCGATCGCGAGGCCGCGGCGCAGTTCGCGCGCGTGAAGAGTCCAGCGTCGCTCGCGGCCTCGGCGGCGTACCAGCATGCGAGATCGCTGCTGAGGGCGGGGGATGGTTCGGCATCACGTACAGCGCTGCGCCAGGTGATCAGAAATCATCGCGACGACAAGGAAGCTGCGTCGCACGCGCTCTATCTCCTCGCCGATCTAGCTACGGACGAAGGGCGCGATGGCCCGGCGCGTTCTGCGTTCCGCGAGGTGGCGGAGCGCTATCCCACCTCGACTCTCGGCGCGAGTGCCGCCTTCCGCGCCGCGCTCATAGCGTACGCCGAGGGCTTGCACACGACAGCGGCACGCGAGTGGGATGAGCTGGTGAAGCGGCATCCGTCGTCGAGCGAAGCGCTGGCTGCGGAGTACTGGAGCGGCCGTGCATGGAGCGACGCTGGCGACAGCGCGAAGGCGCGTGCGCGCTGGGAGTCGGTGGAGCGCCGCTCGCGGCTCTCGTATTACTCCATGCTTGCCGCGCGGCGCCTGGGGCGCGCTCCGTGGGTTCCCGCTGCTGCGGCCGATTCGTTCGCGGCGGTGCCGGCTACCGACAGCGCTTTCGCCAGGGCCGCGCTTCTCGATCGTCTCGGGATGGATCCCGAGGCCGAGCTGGAATACGCGTATCTGCGCGCGCATCCGGGGAGCACGCCCGACAGCATCCTCGCCACCGCGGCCGCCTTCCGCGCCCATGGCCTCGCGTCGCGCGGAATCTCGCTCGCACAGCAGGCGATTTCGCGAGGCGCGAGCTCCGATGCGCGGGCCTACCGCCTTCTGTATCCGGTCTCGCTCGATGCCGCACTCGAGGCGGAGGCCTCTCTGAACGGGCTCGACCCGTCGCTGGTGGCGGCGCTCATCCGCCAGGAGTCGCGCTTCAATCCGCGCGCTACGTCGCCGGTAGGTGCGCGCGGGCTGATGCAGATCATGCCGCGGGTGGGGCACACGATCGCCAACGGGCTGGACTTTCCCGCCTGGGACGCGGCGCTCCTCTACCAGCCCGATGTGAGTCTCCAGCTCGGGACATCGCATCTGGCCGACCTCCTCTCCGGCTACACCGACGACGGTCGTGCCCTGGCGGCGTACAACGCCGGAAAGTCGAGAGTCGAGCGCTGGGCGAAGAAGCACGGCGCGAACGATCCCGAGATGTTCGTCGAGCGCATCCCCTTCCGCGAGACCCGTGACTACGTTCGCATCATCCAGCGCAACCGCGAGCTCTACGCCAGCCTGTACGGCTGGTCGCGAAAGAAGTAGCGGTTCGCCGCGTACCCAGGGGCCGACAACCGAGGCGCGCTGAGAGAGCGGTTCTCGCCACCGGTGCGCGATGTGACCTTTCTCCGGATGACCTGGTTATTCTCGCATGGCCGCAGCTGATGCGCAGATCGTGAGGTCGGTCCTCGGTGGCGACACCGAGGCCTTCGGCGTGCTCGTGGATCGCTACCACGAGCGCTGTCTGCGCCTCGCGCTGCACATCCTCGGGAGTCGCGAGGACGCCGAGGATGCGGTACAGGAGTCGTTCCTGCGAGCTTATCGATATCTGGGTGGCTACCGCGAGCGGGAGAAGTTCGCAGCGTGGCTGTTCAGGATCCTCGTGAACCAGTGTCGTACCACGCTGGGGAGCCGTCAGCGGCGCGAGTTGCCATTTGCGGAATGGGAGTGGAATGGCAGCGCAGCCATCGATGCGTCTGGCGCCGAGTGGGGCGAGATGCGCGACGAGCTGGCGCGAGCGCTCGCTGCCCTCACGCCCGACCAGCGCGAAGCGGTAGTGCTACGCTATGCGGACGATCTCACGTACGACGAGATGGCCGCCGTCACCGGCGCGGGCGTCTCGGCGCTCAAGATGCGCGTGCAGCGCGCCTGTGCGCGTCTGCGCGAGCTGTTAATGGAAAAAGCCCATGCGTGACCGGACCGGCACTCTGCCCGAGTGGGCGCTCGCGGAACTTCGTCGCCCCGTGGCCACGTCGGACATCCTGCGCGAGCGGGTGATGGCGCGCGTGCGCGCCGACGGCGGCGCTCATGTCGGGACACCTGGCGGCCGCAGCGTGAGGATCACCGCGAGGCCGGCAGTGGCGCGGCTCGCGCTGCGTCATCCATTTTCGGGCGCACTGCTCGCGCTCGCGGCGAGCGTCGCGTGGCTCGCATTCGGTTCCACTATCGTCAGCTCGCGCTACGGCATCGCGTCGGTTCCCGCCACTCCCGCCGGCCGCATGATCGTGCTGGGTGACACGGTGGATTCCGCGCTGCACGACACTCTTCGCCTCGTGCGCTTCGTCCTCCACGCGCCCGGTGCGGCGCGCGTCTCGATAGCGGGCGACTTCAACGGCTGGAGCCGGACCTCGACGCCGCTGGCCTACAGCGCCGGATCGGGTGTCTGGTCGGCGGTCGTGGCGCTCGATCGGACGAGCAGGGAGTACGCATTCGTCGTGGACGATACGCAATGGGTGCAGCCAGATAGCACGAACGGCGGCGCGGCCGGCTCGACGCCGGTTCCCGCGACTCCGCTGGGAGGCGACTCGACCTGACTACGGTCGTACGCGCCGAGCGCATCTCGCGGACACCCGCGACGCCCGCTGTGCAGAAGCCATCGTACGGCATAGCCGCCCTCGCGGCGCTCGCCGTCTTCGTGCTCTACCTGGCGACGCTCGCCCCCACCACGGCGATGTGGGACACGAGCGAGTACATCGCCGCGGTGAAGGTGCTGGGCCTCCCGCATCCACCGGGGAACCCGCTGTTCGTGCTGATGGGACACGCCTTCGGCCTCCTTCCCATACCCGTGAGCTATGCCGCGCGCATCAACATGTTCGTGGCGTTGCTCGACGCGATCGCGGCCGGCCTCTGGTTCCTGGTCACTGAGCGCATCCTCTCGTTCTGGCTGACGCACCGGTGGAAGCAGATTGCCGGAGCGCTCGTCGCGGTCGTGGTGGGCGCCACCTCGTTCACCGTGTGGAACCAGTCGGTGGCTGCGGAGAAGGTGTACGCGGTGAACGTGCTCGCCATCGCGCTCGTGTCGTGGATCATGCTGCGCTGGCTCGACGCGCCCGACGCACCTCGCGCTCCGCGACTGCTGGTGCTGGTCGCCTTCATCGTGGGGCTCGGCTATGCCAACCACCCGGCTGGCTTTCTCGTGATCCCCGCTGTCGGCGTGGCCGTACTGGTGCACCGTCCGCGCACCTTCCTGCGCTGGCGCCTGATGCTCGCATGCCTCGGTGCGCTGCTGCTCGGTCTCACTCCGTTCGCCTTCGAGCCGATTCGTGCGGCGCACTTCCCACCGCTCAACGAGGGAGAGCCAACCGGGTGCGTCACGAAGTTCGAGTGGTCGTGCACCTTCAGCGAGCTGACGGCAGAGCGACTCTACGACAACATCCAGCGTACCCAGTACGCCAAGCCCTCCGTGTTCGATCGGCAGGCCCCGATCGCGGCACAGCTCGGACTCCTGTGGACCTACTTCAAGTGGCAGTGGCTGCGCGACGCATACGGCGAGCACACCGCCGCGCAGAGCGCGCTGGCCGTCGCCTTTCTCATCCTGGGGCTGGTGGGCGCGCGAGAGCACTGGCGGCGCGATCGCGAATCGTTCTGGTACTTTGCGGCGTTGATGTTCACACTCACCATCGCGCTGGTGTACTACCTGAACTTCCGCTACTCGTGGGGACAGGCGCCGGAGCTCGGGCGCAGCGTGGCGCGTGAACCGAGGGAGCGCGACTACTTCTTCGTCTGGACGTTTTCGGCATGGAGCGTGTGGACCGCGCTGGGGATCGTGTCGCTCTGGCAGGCGATCGCGCGGCTGGTGATGCGCTCCTCGAAGGGCAGTGATGCAGGCGTCGGAGAGCTGCCGCCCGAGCGGAGCTGGCGGATCGCCGCACCGATACTGGCCATCGCGCTCATCCCGCTCTTCACCAACGCGAGTCAGGCGTCGCGCCGTGGCGAGACTTTCACCCGCGACTGGGCGGTAGATCTGCTCAATTCCGTCGAGCCGTACGGAGTCCTCATCACCAACGGCGACAACGACACATTCCCGCTCTGGTACGCGCAGGACGTCGAAGGAGTGCGGAAGGATGTGATAGTCGCGGTCATCACCTACGTGGAGATGGACTGGTTCATACGGCAGATGATCCGCAGGCCGGTGTACGAGTACGACGCGGCCCGCGGGCCCTCCATCTACCGCTACAGGGAGTGGCCGAAGCCGAGCGGGCCGCCGCTTCGCATGACGCTGGCGCAGGCAGACTCGCTTCCGGAGGTAGTGGCGCTGAGGGAGCCGCAGCGCTTCGCGCACGGCGATCTGGTGGCGACGGTGGGACCAGGCTACATCTCTCGCGGCCAGATCGTGGTGCTGCGGATGATCCAGGATGCGTTTCCGGGTCGGCCGATCTACTTCTCGGCCGGGAGCTACGCGCAGTCGCTGGGGCTCGCGCCGTACCTGCTCACGCAGGGGATGGTGGAGAAGTTGATGCCCGACTCAGTGAAAGCGACCCCCGAGATCCTCCCGACTCCATCGGGCTACTTCGACGTCGCGCGGACGGAGGCGCTCTGGGACAGTGTGTACACTGCGCCGGCGGCGCTCGTAAGGCAGGGAGATTGGGTGGATCGTCCCTCGGCCGGGATCCCGTTCGGCTACGCCATCACCGGTCAGATGCTGGCGCAGGCGATGGATCAGCGCGGCGACACCGCGAAGGCAGACGGCGTGATGCGAACGGTGGATGCCATGGCGAAGGCCGCGCGCCTCGATGATTTCCTGAAAGCCATCTCGCGCTGACCGCGCATCGCATCGCGGTCAATCGGCGCGCGTGGGTGCGTCGTAGTACGCGTGGATTCCCCAGCTCACCACCTGCTCGGCGAGCGCGCGCTGCTCCGGCGGAACATTCGGACCGCCGATGGTTTCGGCGAGGATCTCCTTGGTGGAGATGACGGCATGCTCCGCGGTCGCACCATCGTCGCGGAGCGCGGCGATGTAATCACCCACTGACGCCCGGAGCTCGCTGGTAGCGCGCGCTTCGTCGTCATCGGGTCGCAAATGGCATGCGGCCATGATCGCGGTCGCGAGTCGTTCGCGCGCGCTGTGGGCGAGTGTGGGGGGAGCGGCCGAGATGCCTGGCTGGATCGCATCGGCGGAGGGAGCGCGGCTCTGGAAATCACCCGGGGGGTTCGTCATACGTGCTCCGGTCTTGAGCGGACGGCGCTGGGGAGAGTCGAGACAGGTGCGGAAGTCGGGAGGGCACCACCAGCAATCGCCCCGCGAGCATCTGCAGGGGACCAAACATATGCATTCAGGTCGCACCCGGCAAGATGCGACTCACACGGGACAATCGCTCGGCCGGTTCCGAGAGTTCCCGCTTGGTACCCCGCGCTTTGAAGCCACCCGGTGCGCCATTTGGATGACGCATCCGGCAAGCGGTGTCACGAATATGGAGGCATGCTCGCCGCCATTCATTCTGCCGCCGTACTCGGCATCGAAGCGTACAACGTGACCGTGGAGGTGGACTGCGCCTTCGGTCTGCCGCAATGGTTCATCGTGGGTCTCCCGGCCGGCTCGGTGCGGGAGAGCAGGGAGCGCGTGGGCGCGGCGCTCGCCAACTCCGGCTTCAAGATCCCGCCGCGCAGAATAACCGTGAATCTCGCCCCGGCAGACACGCGAAAAGACGGAACCGCATTCGACCTCCCCATAGCGCTCGGCATCCTCGCCGCCACCGGGCAGATTCCGGCGGGGCAGCTGCGCGATCTGGTGGTGATGGGAGAGCTCGGACTCGATGGCAGCGTCAGGGCCGTGCGTGGCGCGCTGCCTGTGGCGCGTAGAGCAGCGTCGTCAGAGGGACGCACCCTCGTCCTCCCGACTGCGAACGTGGCGGAGGCGAGCCTGGTGAGTGCGGTGCCCCTGGCAGCGCCGCGTACCCTCGCGGAGCTGGTGGGGTGGCTGCGTAGCGGCGACCCGCTCCCGCCCGCGCGCGAGCAGTCCCCGCCGCGGGTGCGCGTGAGCTCGGTGGATCTGGCTGATGTAGCGGGACAGGAGAGCGCCAGGCGCGCGCTGGAGATCGCCGCGGCGGGCGCTCACAACTTGTTGATGATCGGTCCACCCGGCGCAGGGAAGACCATGCTCGCCCGCCGCCTCCCCGGCATCCTCCCGCAACTCGAGGAGGAAGAGGCGCTCGAGGTAACAGCAATCCAATCCGTGGCGGGATTATTGAGCAGTGATACCGCGCTGATCAGCGAGCGACCCTTCCGTGCGCCGCACCACACCATTTCCGACGCGGGGCTGATCGGGGGCGGGAACCCGCCACGCCCGGGCGAGGTCAGTCTCGCGCACAATGGTGTGCTCTTCCTGGATGAACTGCTCGAATTTCGACGACACGTTGTAGAGGCGCTGCGGCAACCGATGGAGGATGGCGGTGTGGTCATCGCGCGCGCGGCGGGCTCCGTCGCGTTCCCGGCTCGCTTCGCGTTGGTGGGCGCAATGAATCCCTGCCCCTGCGGTCAGCTCGGCGACTCCGCGCGTCGCTGCAGCTGTGCAGCGAGCGAGATCGCGCGCTACCGCGCCCGACTTTCGGGTCCGATGGCGGATCGCATCGATCTGCACGTACAGATCGGAAGGGTTCCCTTCTCGGAGCTCGCGGCTCGTGCGGAATCGCGCGAGTGTTCCGCGCGCGTGCGCGAGCGCGTGGAGCGCGCGCGCGCCAGACAACGCGCGCGTTACGCTGGTGTGCCGCGCGTGTCGTGCAACGCGCATGCGCCCGCGAGGTTGAATGGCGAATGGATGAAGATCGGCGCCGAGGCGAGCCGGTTGCTCGCGGATGCCGCCGAGCGACTGCTTCTGACCGCGCGCGCGTATCACCGCGTGCTGCGCGTCGCGCGAACGATCGCGGATCTGGATGGCGACGAATCGGTGGGAGAGCCGCACGTGGCGGAGGCGCTCGGGTATCGCCCGGTAATGTGAGCACGCGCGCGGTGCGGTGTGACGGGGCCCCCGTCTCGATCGTTCTACCCGCGTACAGGAGACCCGACCACCCAAACCGGACCATACGATGCTTACCACACGCAGCCTGCGCGGGACAGCGCTTCTGGCGGCCGCCTTCACGCTTGCTGCCTGCGGCAGCGACAAGGCCGCCGGGCCTTCGACTGCCAACAACGCGACGATCATAGCGGAGATGAACGCGACACTGGCCGATACCGCCTCGTTCGATCCTTCGACCGACATGTACAAGTTCATCGCGCTCCAGGCGGCTGTGGCGAGTCTCTCGTCGGGCGCGCCCGTAAATCCCGGCAACGTCACGCTCGATGGCCGCAGCTATCGCTTCAACACGACCGGTCTCGTGGTAGAAGAGCGGGATTCCGTCAGCGGCGATGTTCTGGACCGAATGGCCATCGTGGTAGGGTGGCGGCACACCAATGGCGATTCGGTCTTCCTAGCCCTCTACGCATCCGACGAGGGAGTGCTCACCGATCGCCGTACCTCGGTGTCGCTCATGCAGAGTGCGCCCTCGTCGAGGGAGAAGCTCGCCAGGGTTGGTGAGCTGCTCCGGAGCGGGCGCTACACCATCGCGAAGAGCGTATCCGCGGGCGGACCCGACCAGCCGGTGCTCGTGGCCACCTACCTCGGAGGTTCCTTCTACGGTGCGATGTCGGAAGACGGCATCGTGAGTGGCTCGATCTCGTACTCCACCACGTCGGGCGAGTGCGATCTGGACGGCGCAGAGGATGCTGATTTCATAGGTATCGACGCTGCCAGCTGCGAGCCGGTGCGTTCGAACGCTTCGATGACCGCGAACACGTATGACCCCACGTCGGAGTCCGAGCCGCCGGCGGCGGGCCCCGTTGTCACCATCCCGGCGCAGTCGGTGTTCGGTGTGAAGTTCGTCGTGGAGGCTGGCGGCCCCCCGGCGTGATCAGCCAGCAGCTGCATTGCACGAGGGGCCCGGGCGGCGCTGCCGTCCGGGCCCCTCGTGCATCTGGATGGGAGTGGAGCAGCGAACCCCGCTGCTCCTTCCCCCGAGCGTCACTGCATGTTGAGCGAATCCTTCATCGTGCCGATGAAGAAGAACTTCGGCTCCGCGGTAGTCCGGATCGAGCGGATGTAGGCGATGATATCCTTGATCTGATCGTCCGAGAGCATGCCCTTCCACGTCGGCATTCCCAGCGGGCGGCCGTCGGCGATCGAGGCATGGATCTGCTCGTCAGTCCCGCCGTACTTCCAGACCGTGTCTCTGAGGCTCGGCCCCATGGCGCCACCCGCGAGACCGCCGTGGCAGCCATAGCAGTTGTATTCGACGAACAGGTAGCGGCCGCGCTTGGCCTGCGCGGGATCGCCGTTGAACGGGTGGAATGCGACGTTCTCGACCCCGGCTGCGGAGCCCCCCTCACCGCTGGCGCCAGCCGTGGCCTGATTCTCCTTCGCCTTGCAGGCGCCAAGCGCCAGCACGACGACCGCCGCACTCCCCACTCCTAGAATCATCCTCTTTGCAAGTCGCATAGATGCTCTCCGTTGACAGTGCATCGTTGGTGCTCTGGATGGAGCTTACTCCTGCCCCGTGGCCGCTGGCGGCGAGGTATCGATCGGCAGCGTCGGCACGCCGTAGCGCGCCAGCAGACTGTCGATCGCGGGCCGTTCGCGGTCGATAAGTGAATCGAGCATTGCCGCACGCTGGGGGTCGTCCTTCCTCACCCCCATCGCGATCTCATATGTGAAAGGAATGCCCGAGAGCGAATCCACGGCTTGTGACAGCGGCGTCACGACCAGCTTCACCGGCTCCTTCGGAGCGAAATAGCCGGCGAACGGGCCGTAGACGATCGCCACATCGATCTCTTTGCGTGCTACCGCATCGATGAGGTGTGACGGCGGATTCGGCTTCGAGTAGTCATCCACTATCCGATAGCCCTTCACGTTGGAGATGATTCCGCGCATGGCCAACGCCTGCGCCGGCGCGGTGTTCTCGTAATCATCGCCTATGACGTGAATTCCTATCTTCACATGCTTCAGAACCGTGTCATCGAGCGATGTGATCTTCAGGCCGTCGGCGGCGCGAGTCACGAACACGTACGTCGTCCGGTAGTACGGCTTGGTGGTGAGCACCGGATCGTAGTGCACCGGCACTCCCATGATCACATCGCAGCTCCCCGTCTTCAGCGTCTTGCGCGAGAATCCCCGCTGCACCGCCAGCCAATCGTAGGTGACGGTCGCATCGAGGTCGTGGGCGAAGAGATCGGCAATCTTGTTCTCGAAACCTTCGCCTGCCCTGTTGCTGTAGGGGAGGTTGTTGGGGTCGGCGCACACGCGGAACTCGCGAGGAGCCCGCGCGGGCAGTGCCGCGGTAGCGGCGACCAGCAACGCCGCCACCGCGCCCAGAGCGAGCTTGCGTCCCCGCAACTGCGGGAGGCGCTTCGCCGCACTGCCGACCCCATCCCGCTTCGACATCACGACCCCGAGAGCGCGAACACGTGCAGCGCACCACCCGGCTTCGTATCCTGCTTGAGGTCAGGTACGGCGCCCACGGCTCCGAGTGCGGCCCATGGATCATCGGTGGAGAGGTCGCCAGGAACTATGGCGCCCATCCAGCCGCCCACGCCGGAGTAGACCGCTATGTACTGCTTCCCATCCGGTCCGATGTAAGTCATCGGGTTACCGATGACGCCGGACTCGAAGTGGGTCTTCCAGAGCTCCTTTCCGTCTTTCGCGCTGACTGCCTTGAAGTTGCCATCCATCGTGCCGTAGAAGACGATTCCACTAGCGGTCACGAGGGCGCCCGCCCACACGGGATACTTCTCGGTGATTCCCCACACCTTCTTCCCGGTTGCGGGATCCCACGCGAGGAACTCGCCGCGCGCATCGTTGCCGCCCGGTCCCGCATACATGCGCACTGCGGCGCCAACGTAGGCAGCGCCTGCGATGTACTTGGTCTCGATCCCGCCGTAATCCATGCAGAGGTTCGTGGACGGCGTGTAGATCAGGTGGTTCTGCGGATCGTAGGCAGCGGGCTGCTGGTCCTTGGCTCCGCTGGCAGACGGGCAAATGTCCTTCGTGAGCTTGCCCTGGTGCGTGGCCTTGGACGGGTCTTCCACGGGACGGCCGGTTTCCAGGTCGATCTTCGTGGCCCAGTTGGTCGGCTTGAACTTCTCCGCTACCAGCACCTGTCCGTTCGTGCGGTCGATCGTGTAGATGAAGCCGTTGCGATCGGTGTGGATGATGACCTTGCGCGTCTGCCCGTTAATCGGGATGTCGGCCACGATGCTCTCGTTCACGCCATCGTAGTCGTACATGTCGTGCGGCCCCATCTGGTAGGCCCACTTCGCCTGGCCGGTGTTCGGGTCACGGGCGAAGATCGTGGTGGACCAGAGGTTGTCGCCGGGGCGCATGTCGGGGTTCCACACGCCGGGGTTGGACGTGCCGTAGAAGATCAGCTTCGTTTCGGGATCGTAGGTGATCCATCCCCATGCGGTGCTCCCACCGAGCTTCCACTGGTCGCCCTGCCAGGTCTTCACGCCCATGTCCTTCCCCTGCATCGACTTGTAGTAGGGCTTGAAGTTCGGGCCTATGAGGACGTCCTTGTCGGGCCCGGTGTGGTAGGCGCGCCAGACGAGCTTCCCGGTTTTCACGTCGAGCGCGGCGAGCCACCCTCTGACGCCCAGCTCTCCGCCGCTGTTGCCGACGATCACCTTGTTGCCCACTACCAGGGGAGCCATGGTGATCGTGGAACCGGTTTCCACGTTATCGAGCTTCGTGCGCCACACCATCTTGCCGGTCTTCGCATCCACTGCCACGGTGTGGTTGTCGAGCACGTTGTAGATGATCAGCCCGTCGGCGTACGAGGCGCCACGGTTCACCGTGTCGCAGCACGCCTTTCCGTAAGAGGCAACATCGATCGGTGGGCTGTACTCCCACTTGACTGCCGGTCCGGGCTTGGTCAGGTCGAATGCGATGAGCTTGTTGGGTACCGGCGTCACCATGTACATGGTGTTGTTCACGACGAGCGGCTGACCCTCGTGGCCGTCCTTCAAGCCGGTGGTGTAGCTCCACACCTCCTTGAGATTCGATACGTTGTCCGCGGTGATCTTGGTGAGTGGGCTGTAGCGCGTGCCCTGGTACGTTCTTGCGGGCGATACCCAGTTGCTGTCGTTGCCGCCAGGTGGAACAGTGCCACCCTTCTGGAGCTGTGCGCTGAGTGAAGGAGCAACGAACATCGCGGCCGCTATCGCCGCAGCTATCGTAGCTCGCCCAGGAGACGCACTTCTGGTACGCCGGGTGACTGCGGGGGGAGTGGCTGGTACGTTCGCGGGCACGTCACCCGGGCCTCTCCACGAACGGACCTCGGAACTGCACAAGACGCGACGTTGCATTACGGACCTCCTGCGGGCACGAGGGGCCAACGGTTTTGCGAGTGCCAGGACGGGCGAACCGAGTCCGGCGGTTCCGTTCGTCATGGCGCTGTGGTGTGGACCGAAGTACGGCCTGACATCTCGTCAGTGTGCCGGCTCATCTGCAAAGGATGCACCGATGCGCCGACACTCCGTCAGAGACCATCCCACACTCGCCTCACTCCTGGCGTCACGCCCTTCCGTAGCTCGCCGGCCAGCGGCTAGTTTGCCGAATGGACGAGACGCTCCAAACCGAACATGCAGCGGGAGCGCGGAGAAAGGAAGAAGCGCTTGTCGACTGGCTGCGTGCACAGTCTACTGTTCTGCTCGGCTTCAGTGGCGGCGTCGACTCTGCCTACCTCGGCTGTATAGCCGTGCAAGCGCTCGGCAAGCAGAGCGTGCTGGCAGTCATCGGTCGCAGCCCATCCTATCCCGGCGTGCAGTGGGAAACCGCGCGAGAAATCGCCGACCGTGTCGGTCTCGAGGTCCTCGAAATCGACACGCACGAGATGGACGATCCGCGCTACGCCGCGAACCCGACGAACCGCTGCTATTTCTGCAAGACGGAGCTGTGGACGCTCCTCGAGCGCGTCGCCCGCGAGCGCGGGTTCTCCACCATCGTGGACGGCGCCAACGCCGACGATCGCACCGACTGGCGGCCGGGCACGCAGGCCGCACGAGAGCACTCCGTCAGATCGCCGCTCGCCGAAGTGGGACTCACGAAGGCCGAGATCCGCTTCCTCTCTCATCTGCACGGACTCCCCACCTGGTCCAAACCTTCGTCGCCCTGTCTGTCATCGCGCCTCCCATACGGTACGCCAGTAACGGCGCCGCGCCTGCGTCAGGTGGAGCGCGCGGAGGAAGCGCTCCGCGACCTCGGTGTGCTGGGGAACCTGAGAGTGCGGCATCACGGTGATGTGGCACGCGTGGAGCTCGATCGAGGCGAGCTCGATGAGTGGCTCGAGCCCGCACATCTCGCGGCGCTCCGCGGCGCTGTGTCCGCGGCCGGCTTCGCGCGCGTGACGGTGGACCTTCGAGGCTTCCGATCGGGGTCGCTCAACGTGCTGGGTGGAGTGAGCCCCGCTTGAACGCGGAGGCGCTGCGGCAGGCGCTGGCGTCGCTGGGTATTCGCGGCGTCGTCGAAGCTCGCGGTGCGCTGGCCATCCTCTCCGTCCACGGCGATCCCGCTCCGCTGCGCGACCCCGAGATTCGTGCGCGGGCCGTTGCCATCGCTACGGAGCACGGCTTCACCAACCTCGCCCTGGAGTTGAGCGACCGACCGGCAAACAGTGCGTCTCTTCATAGCGATTAACCTCCCGCGTGCGGTCCGCCGGGCAATGGTGGACTCCACGGCCCCGCTGCGAGAAGCAGCGCCCCGACTGTCGTGGGTCACCGAAGATCGGCTGCATCTCACGATGGAATTCCTCGGCGACCAGCCCGACGATTCGCTGCCGCTGCTGCGAGACGCGGTCATCGGCGCGACGACGGGTCACGCGCCGGTCGCGCTCGCGCTTCGAGGGCTCGGAGCATTCCCGAACCTTCGCGCGCCGCGCATCGTATGGATGGGTGTGGAACCCGATCCGAAGCTGGAACTGCTCCAGCACGACCTGGCACGTGCGTGCGAAGCGCTGGGCTACGAGCGCGACGCGCGCACGTTCAGGCCGCACATCACACTGGGGCGAGCACGCACGCCAGTGCGAGCCGAGACAGCGCGCTCGCTCGCGGCGGCGGCGCGTGCCATCGCCTGGTCTGCCACCGTGGAGGCGACGAACGTGGATGTCATGGAGAGCCGGCTGCTCCCGAGCGGGGCCCAGTACGTCGTAGCTGCCTCGATACCACTGCGGGGAGGTTGAACCATGGGATGTCTGCGAGGCCTGGGTTGTCTCGTGCTGGTGCTGGTGATCGCGGCCGCCGCGTGGTGGTTCCGCGCCGACTGGCTCCCCTTGTTACACAAGGGAACGGCGTCGAGCGCCGTGGCCGACTCCGCGTCCACGGTCGTGTGGGAACCGGTGACCACCGAGGGCGCGACTCGCGCGAAGGAGGCCGTGGCGAAGCTCGGCGCGCGATCGGGGCCGGTTTTCACCAACCTGTCGGCTGGCGATCTCACCGCTTACATCCTCTCGGAGCTGAAGAAGCAGCTTCCGCCATCGGCGCACGACGTCGAAGCCGCCATCATAGACGACCAGCTCTGGGTGCGAGCGCAGGTCCGCCTCGCCGACTTCGGTGGCCCGGGCGAGTTGGGGCCGCTGGGGAATCTGTTCGGCGACGCCGAACCCGTGGTGTTCGGCGGGACTCTCGCCGTCGTGAATCCCGGGCTGGCGGTATTCAGGGTGAAGCAACTCCGCATCCGCGACATGTCGGTGCCCTCGCCAATGATCGCGAGGCTGCTCCGGCGTGTGGAGCGCGGAACCCGGCCGCCGGGCCTCGCGGAGGATGCACTCCCACTCCTGGTCCCGGACTACATAGCCGATGTGCGCATCAAGAATGGCAAGGTCACGCTCTACAAAACCGTCCAATGAGCCGCCGTATTCTTATCGCCGATGACGAGAAGGGAATCCGCGCCGCACTCGGCCAGCTCCTGGAGTACGAGGGGTACGAGGTGCGCTCCGTGGGGAACGCGACCGATGCGATCACCGAGTACGAGCGGTGGCGTCCCGATCTCGTCTTCATGGATGTGAAGATGGCGGGAATGGACGGCCTCGAGGCTCTCAAGCGGATCAGGGAGCTGGACGGCGCCGCCGTGGTGGTGATGATCAGCGGCCATGGTACCATCCAGACGGCGGTGGAGGCGACTCAGCTCGGCGCCTACGACTTCCTCGAAAAGCCGCTCGACACCGATCGCGTGCTGCTCACCGTGCGCAACGCGCTGCAGACGGCAAACCTGCGCGAGGAGAACAGCCGGCTGCGCGAGAGCATCGAATCGCGCTACGAGATAGTGGGGAAGTCGTTCGCGATCCGCGCGCTCATCGAGAAGGTGGAGCGCGTGGCGCCGACTCCGGCGCGCGTACTGATCACCGGTGAAAACGGGACCGGGAAGGAGCTCGTGGCGCGCGCCATCCATCGTCTTTCGGGACGTGGCGGGAGCGGCGCGGGATTCGTGGAGGTCAACTGCGCGGCGATCCCGAGCGAGCTCATAGAGAGCGAGCTTTTCGGGCACGTGAAGGGCTCGTTCACCGGCGCCATCGCGGATCGTGCGGGCAAGTTCGAGCAGGCCGATGGCGGTACGCTCTTTCTGGACGAGATAGCGGACATGAGTCTCTCGGCGCAGGCGAAGGTGCTGCGCGTGCTCGAGGATGGCGTGGTAACGCGGATCGGGGGCGCGAAGCCCGTGTCGGTGGACGTGCGCGTGATCGCCGCCACCAACAAGAATCTCGAGAGCGAGATCGCCGAGGGTCGCTTTCGCGAGGATCTCTACTACCGTCTCGACGTCGTACCTCTCTCGGTCCCCGCGCTGAGGGAGAGGAGGGAGGACATACCGCTTCTCCTGGCGCACTTCGTGGCGATTCTGTCTTCGCGCGAGGGGATGACGCCGCGCACCATCGCATCGGATGCGGTGGAGCGGCTGACCAGCTACGACTGGCCGGGGAACGTGCGCGAGCTGCGAAATACGGTGGAGCGCCTCCTCATCCTCTCGACTGGAAACAGGATAACCGCCGCGGACGTAGATCGATTGGTGGGGCAGCGCTCGGCCGAGCAGTCGAGCATCGGTTCGCTGGCGGATTGCGCCACGTTCGAGGAGTTCAAGGACGCGGCCGAGCGCAGCTTCTTGCTGGCGAAGCTGAGAGAGAACGAATGGAACGTGTCGGAGACCGCGCGCATCCTCGACATGCCTCGTTCGAATCTGTACAAGAAGATCGAGCGCTACGGACTCACTCGCGAGCGCGCGTAACGATCAACAGGAGAGGATGGAGGACCAATGGACTCCACCAAGTGGGACAAGCAGCTGGCGCAGGTGGATCGCGCTCTCGAGGGCATTTCCGATGAGGCGCTCCTCCCCGACGACTCCGCGCGCCAGCCATCTCCCGCCGCGCGCAAGGCGCGCAAGCAGGAGGTGAAGGAGGAGCGCTACAAGACTACGACGCTGGGCGTCATGGCCCGTCTGGTGCTCGCCGTGGCGCTGGGTGTGGGGATGCTCTTCTGGCCGTACTCCGCGCGCTGCGGTGTGGG
This sequence comes from Gemmatimonadaceae bacterium, assembly GCA_035700125.1. Lineage (GTDB taxonomy): Bacteria > Gemmatimonadota > Gemmatimonadetes > Gemmatimonadales > Gemmatimonadaceae > JADGGM01. The sequence continues at coordinate 689 of DASSOX010000278.1, read as the reverse complement.
GCTCTTCGGGTATCTCGGCGCTGCGGCGATGGTGGTGGTCGCGGGCGGGTGGTCATCCATCTGGAGCTGGCGCCATCGGTCCGGGCAGGCGCACGTGCTCTCGCTGCTCCTCATCGTGTGGGGAGTCGTCCTCGGCGCCACCGAGATCCTGCCGCGCGTAGGGTACGCCATCCCCGATGCGCAGCATCCGGCGATCTGGATGTGTGAGTAAGGGTCGTCTCGGCTGCGGAGGCGTGGTTCTCGGGGAGGGCTCCGTTGAACTGAAATCGCGGAGAGCGCGGAGGACCGCGGAGAGCGCGGAGAAAGGCCGTAGGGCCTGGATCTCGTACTTCAGAGAAAAGGCATAGGGCCGAGATCTCGAACAAGGGTCTTTGGGGAACTGCTCCCTCGCCTCGAGTCCTGTCCCGGTGGGCAGGACTCGAGGCGAGGGAGCAGTTCCCCCTTTTTCTTTTCTGTTCCTTGCGCTTGGTAGCCCGGCTCCTCGTGCAGTTCCCCTCTTTTCCTTTCTGCCCCTTGCGGTCAGTAGCCTGACTCCTTGTGCAGTTCCCCTCCGCGCTCTCCGCGATTTCAGTTCAACGAGCGGAGCCCCGCACCCGAGTTGCAGCCAGTCCCGGAGTAACGATGCCTGCACGAAAAGCACTTCTCCGAACCTCCTTGCCACCCTCTCGCAGTTCTCCCGTTTTCGCCGT
>DASSOX010000277.1:0-20424 GCA_035700125.1 Gemmatimonadaceae bacterium | reverse complement strand
GCTTCGCGGCCGCCTTCGCCGCGGCCACGTCGCCATCGCTCAGCCCAGCGAGCAGCGAGCTGTCCTTCACGACCACCGCGCCGTCCCTGGTGGCGGCGAGGAGCTTGTTCTGGAACTCGGTGCTGAGCTTCGACTCCTCCTGGTTCAGCTCGCGCAGACGACTCTTGTCGGCTTCCGACAGTAGCGCCCCGGCACGCACGAAATCGCGGTGGTAGCGCTCCACGAGATGCCGCTGGCCGGAGTCCAGCCCCGACGTCTCGCGCGCATCGTAGATCTTCTGAATACGCTGGAAGAGCTTCGCGTTGAGGTGAATCGAGTCGGAGTGCGCGGCGAGCCGCGGCGCCTCGTCGGTCTGGATCTGCTGGATCGTGTCGCTCGTGTTCGCCTGTGCGAGGCCGAAGAACACGGCCGTGACGCGGTTCAGCAGCTGCCCCGAGCGCTCGAGCGGGATGATCGTGTTGTCGAAGGTCGGCGCCGCGCTCTCGCCGGCAATGCTGTCCACTTCCGCGAGGTGGCGCCGCATCCCCTCTTCGATGGCGGGCTGGAAGTCGCTTACGCGTATCGCGTCGAAGTCCGGCGCGTGAAAGGGGAGCGTGCTCTCGTGGAAGAAGGGATTCTCCCGCCCCGCTTCCGCCGATGTCGCCGCCGCAGCGCCGGCTTCGTTGCCCCCGTCCGTATCGGCGGCCACGGCGCCGGCTTCTCGCGGGCCGTTACCCGCACCCTTCAATGATGCTTCCTCCACCGGGGAGGGAGCGCCATCGGCCGAGGCGCCAGGTGAATGATGGGCACAGCCCGCAAATAGAAATAAAGTCACGATCGGCAATAGACGTTGAGTGTGCATCAAGGCCGTTCCTCCGAATCAGGTCGCCCCGAGCCGACGAGCACCACGGCTTCGGCGCCTCACCAAGCTTACGGCGACGCGCAGGCCGTGTGCAATACTCGCTGCTCGGCGACGAGACATCCCTTCATGTTGCACCACCGCAGCGCGGCCGCCCCAGGAGTGAACCCTCCGGAACGGGAAAGTAAACCGTGAACCCGCAATCTCGCCCACTCGCGTCGGCACCTTCCAGGCGATAGCAAAGCGTGAGATGATGCCCTAGAATTCGAGCAGGCCGAAGCGCGGATTCCCGCGTTCCGGCCTGCTCGAATTCCAGTGCATCCCGAACTTCCCATCCCATACCGATGGCCCCCCTCGCTTCCGGGCGAACGCGCGCGCAGATCCTGATCGTCGCACTCGGCGCCGTCGTAGCATACGCGATAGCGCCGTACGCGAGCGGCCTTCTCGGCGCCGCGATTCTGTACGTGATCGGTGCGCCGATGCACAAGCGACTCTCGCGCGTGCTCGGTGCGCACGGTGCGGCGGCGATCGTGCTCGTCGTGCTCGGCGTGCTGATCATCCTCCCCGGCGCATGGATCATAAATCTGGTGATAGTTCAGGCGCCGATCATGCTCGCGAACATTCAGAGGAGCGCCTTCCTCGAGCGGCTTTCAGCGCTTCGCATCGAAGGCGTGGATCTCGGAGCGCAGATCGCGTCCGCCAGCGGTACGCTCGTATCCTGGCTCTCGGGGCACGCGATCGGTTTCTTCGGCAGTGCGACGCGGTCGGTGCTCAACCTGGTGATCGCGTTCTTCGGGCTCTACTACCTGCTGATCTCCGCCAACACCGCCTGGCGCTGGGTCGCCGCCTTCCTTCCCTTCTCGAAGGAGAGCAACGAGCAGCTCCGCCTCCGCTTCACGAGCATCACCGAAGCGATGCTCCTCGGCACCGCGCTCACCGCCGTTTTGCAGGGCGCCCTCATCGGCTTTGCCTTCTGGTTGGTCGGTCTCCCCAACGCGGTCTTCTGGGGAGTGATAACCGCTTTCGCATCCATCCTGCCGGTGCTCGGCAGCGCGCTCGTATGGCTCCCCGGAGTCATTGTCCTCCTGGTGCAACAGCGCTTCGGCGCCGCGATAGCCCTTCTCATCATCGGCGGCCTGATCGCTTCCAACCTCGATAACGTCGTCCGCCCCGTAGTCTACCGCCGCGTCTCCGATGTCCATCCTCTCACGACGCTGGTCGGCGCCTTCGCCGGCGTTTCCCTCTTCGGACTCGTCGGCCTGCTCCTCGGCCCTCTCGCGATCACCTACTTCTTCGAACTGATAGACATCTACGAGCAGGAGTACGGGCGCAACGCCGTGATTCTCCACTCCCCTTCCGCTCACACCGAGCCCGTCGATCTCATCGCTCCGTAGCCAGGATCGGTGATCTCACCGACAGCATGGTTCGTTTCGGGAGGTGAGCTACGCCGTGGCGTCTGAAACGCCGGCGTCCCCAGGCCTCGTCAGCAGAACGGGGATGTTCGCGCCGCGGATGACCTTATCGGCTACACTGCCGAGCATGAAGCGGCGGAAGCCGCTGCGGCCGTGCGTGGACATGGCGATCAGCTCCGCACCGTGCTGCTCGGACCACTCGAGGATCGTGCGCGGGGGACTCTCGGCCATCAGCACCTCGGCGGTCAACCCGGGGATCTCTCCACGGAAGCGGTCGGCCACTTCGTTGACGTAGCGCTTCGCCTCGTCCCGATGGCGATCGAGTTGGTCCACGTTGAACTGCAGAACGAACGACGGATGGCCGAGCGCAAGCTGCGGGATCACCACGCGAAGGAGCGTGACGCGCGCGTTGGTGAGTGCGGCGAGGCGTGCGGCAACGGGGATGCTCTCCTCGGCGAGCTTCGAGCCGTCGAGCGGCACCACGATGTGATCGAACACCTTCGATGGTGGCGCGATGCCTTCGCGTGGATGCACGAGGAGAGTCGGGACGTTCACCCTTCGGATCAGCGCATCGGCCACGCTCCCTAGCCAGGCGCGACCCAGCCCTCCGCGCGCGTGGGTGGCGAGCACCATGAGGTCGGGGTGCAGACGCGCCACGGCGCGACGAAGGCGGTCCACCACGGCCACACTCTCGCTGTACGGCGAACGGATGGGGCGCGTGCGCACCGGATCGGCGTGTACACGGCCGGGGAGCTCCGCCGCGACACGTTCCGTGACCGAACGCAGATACTCGGTGGACTGCTCCTCCAGCTTCCGCTCGACTTCACTGTTGTCCACTCCACCCGGCATGTCGGCGCGCGCGGCGTAGGGAACGAACACGTGCATCAGGTGCAGCTCGGCATCGCTGGCGCGGGCCAGCGCTTTCGCGATAGGGAGCGCCTGCTCGGCGAGCTCCGAGCCATCCAGCGGAACGAGGATCGTCGTGATGGGCGCGGTCATGTGCGAGTCTCCTCCGTGTTGGGCGGCCGAGTCGGCCGAGTGGCCGCGCGTCGTGCGCGCTACTGCAGTGTAGCCGCCAACAGAACGATGTGCTTGGCCGAGCGGAGCATCGTCGGTACGTCGGCCCACTCGTCTGAAGATCCGCGGGCGGCCTCGCGTTCGCCGCCGAGCACGATTGCCGGGGTACCGCCAGCGGCCGCGAGGCTGACGCTCGGCGAGCCGGAGTCCTTCACTGTGGGATCCATCCCCAGCCACTTCACGATGGCCACCGACGCCGCCACCAGCGACGACTCCGCCGCTCCGGGTCGCTCGGCTTCCGGCGCGCACGCGATGCTTCCGCCGTCACCCTGCACGTCCACCACGGCCACGATGCTGTCGCCGTGCGCGGCGAAGAGACGCTTCATCGCGGAAGCGCCTGCATCGTCGGGCGGCAGAGTCGCGAACATGAGATCGCGCGCCGGTTCCACTCCCGAAGCGCGGATCGCTGCTGCGGCCGCGAGGAGCGCGGCGGTGGGGGCGGAGCTGGCGGTTCCGGGTCCGGTGATTCGATCGCCATCGGCCCTCGGTCCGTGCGAAGCGCCGTCGGACTGGGCGTGCACGAGTGAGGGTGGCTCGTTCAGCACGGACACGAAGAGAATGGTGCCGCGCGAGCGACCCTTGATGCGGCCGACGACGTTGGGAGTCGCGCCCTTCTCGAGCGAGACGTTCTTGAGACCGATGTCGCGCATCCGGCGCGCCACCAGCCCGGCGCGCGCCCTCTCGAGCCCCTGCGGAGACTCGCCCCCGGCGAGCGCCAGGAGCATATCCGTCATCTCCTTGCGGTGCTCGTTGACGTGGAGGAGAGCGGCCTGCACGTCCTCATCCTTCAGAGCGCTGTCGAGCACTACCCGCTCGCCATCCGCGAAGTAGCGCGGCGGGCCCTGCGCCGCCAGACATGGCGCGGCGAAGAGAAGCATGGCCGCGATCGAAGCGGCGGCGACAATCTTGTTGCGCTCGAACTTACAGTGGACTGCAGGGTTCATCCTTCCCCTTTCCGGCGAGTGGGCGACACCATCAATAATAGCAAGCCGAACAGCATCCCACACCGTGTAGCTGCTGACCCCCGGTAGTTCACTGCTTTCTGCTCTCTCCCCCTCGCCCCTCCCCCTACTTCAACCTCGGATTCGTGGTCCTCGGCGCCTTCTGGCAGGTGGGCCATTCAGTGGGGAAGCGGAAGCGACGGGCGCCGTTCGCGCCAGTCTCGGCCTCCTGCTCCGCCATGCTCGGTGAGGAGGCGACGGCGGCGAGGTCGATGCGGTCGCGCTTCACCATCGTCGGGTCCTCGCTCGCGAGGTAGGTGAGCATCGCCGTCAGTGTCGCGTTCTTCTTCAGGTCATCGAAGACGACCTTGTCGTAGGTGTCGCGGTTGGTGTGCCAGGTGTAGTTGAAGTAGTCCCACGGGAGCGCACCGAGTCCGAAGGCGGGGGCGCCGTAGCAGGCGAAGGAGGCGTGATCGCTGCCACCGCCACCGGGGAAACCGGTCCCGCTGAAGTCCACCTGGCTGCGGAACTCCAGCGGGACCTTGTCGAGCCACTGCGTGATGTGCACGGCGCCATCGGGGAGACCGCTCGCGCTCATGCGCACTATGCGTCCCGTCCCGTTGTCCTGGTTGAACAGTGCCTGCAGCCCCTTCACCACCTCCGGGTGATCCTCGCTGAAGGCGCGCGACCCGACGAGCCCCTCCTCCTCGGCGCTCCAGTGACCCACGAGGATCGTGCGCTTCGGGTGCGGATAGACCTGCTTCAGGATGCGCATCGCCTCGAGCATCGTGAGCGTGCCGGTCCCGTTGTCGGTCGCACCCGACGAGCCGTCCCACGAGTCGAAGTGTGCGGAGAGCATCACGTACTCATCGGGCTTCTCGCTTCCCTTGATCTCGGCGATCGTGTTGAACACCGGTACCTCACCGAGGAGCTGCGCGTCGAGGTTCATCGTGATCTTCGGGCTCTGCTCGTTCTCGGTGAGACGGAAGACCAGGCCGTAGTCTTCACAGCTCAGCGCTACGGCGGGCGCCTTCTTGTCGTACGTCTCGAAGACCTCGATCGTCCCCCACGCGTCCTTGGGACGCGAGGTGATTATTCCGGCTACACCGGCTTCCTCCAGACGCAGGCCGAGATCACCGGTGCCGAGCGCCAGCGAGTAGCCCGTGCCGCGCACGTTGCGGCCGCCCCACTCGCGGCGGATCGCATCGCGAAGACTGTCCATCTTCGCCTTCGACTCCGGCGTCGCATTGCTGTCCCAATCCTCGCTCGGCCGGCAGGTGGGCTGCGGCGCCGAGACGAGGATGAACTTCCCACGCGCGTTGGGGAGCCACTTCACGAACGCGCTGCTGTCGGCGAAGCGCGGTAGGATGATCGTGGACGCGGTGAGGTCCTTCTTCCCCGTCCCGGGCGAATAGCCGAGCATCATCCCCTCGAGCGTGCGCACGCGCGGCGAGATGAGATCGATGTGCGAGTACCCGCGACGCCACCCGCGCCACGTCCCGTAGTTTTCGTTGCGGGCCGGGATCCCCCAGCTCGTGTACGTCTTCACGAGCCAGTCGTTGCCGGCCTTCTGGCCGGGCGTGCCGGTGAGGCGCGGCCCGATCGAGTCGAGCAGCACCTGCGCGAGCTGCTCGGTGTGCGAGCTGTCCATCCCGAGCGCCCAGATGCGCCTGATCACGGGATCGTTGGTGGGGAAAGTCTGCGCGGCTGCGCGCGAACCCGGCGCTGCGGCGAGCGATGCGCCGATGGCGAGAACGAGGAATTTCCGCATGACAAAGAGGGTGGGGGTGGTGGGGAGCGTCGGCGGCTCCCCGTCGGAATATCGCGCGGGGGGAGCGCAGGTGCCACCTTCGACCGAAGGCAGAAAGCAGACAGCGGAAAGCAGTGAACGGCTGACGATGCAGCGTCATCCCGCGAGTCCAACCCTCACTCCCGCTTTCGCGGGAATGAGGGTTGGCGATGTTGCGGAGTGACGTAGTAATACGAGCCGTTCCCGCTTTCTGCTGTCTGCCGTCTGCTTTCTACCCTCTCTTCCCTCCTACTTCCCCGCCTCCCCCTTCACCTCCCTCCACCTCTTCATCACCGCTGCCGCCTGCGCCCGTGCGGCATCGCACTCGGCGATCTGCATCGCGGTGGGGGCTACGTCGGCGCCCTGCATCGACATCGCGGCGGCGAGCATCGCGTCGCTCACGGCGTTGAGCGTGGTAGCGGGGCCGGAGGGGCCGCGGCGGAACTGCGGACGGGCGCCGGTGTCGGGCGCGGGGGCGAGCGAGTCCACCTTCGCCTTCCGCGCCAGCGCGTCGGCGCCGCCACGCTTCGCGAGCTGCTCGGAGAGCTCGCGGGCCTCTACGTACGCGGCGTGTGCGGCGACGGCGCCCTTGTACATCTCCGTCGAGAGAGCGGCGAGCCTGGCGAGTCCGGCGGCCGGGGTCTTCACGCGCGGGTCGAGACGGAGGGTGAGCGGCTGCTCGTAAGTCTTCCCGTTCGCGGTCAGTCTAACGCGGTACTGTCCCGGCGGCGCCCACGGCGCACTGGCGGCGGGATACGTGCGACCGGGGACGGCGCCCGTGGCGTCCAGCTCCTCATCCTGGTCGTCGCCTACCGGCTGGTAGTGCAGGTCCCACGCTACGCGGTGCATCCCCGACTTCGTGGAAATCTCCATTGGAGGTGCCGGCCAGTAGAGCGGGAAGCGACAGAACACCGTGGTTGGCTGCGCCTGACAGATCCTGTCGTACGCCTCGCGGTCCAGCGCCGGGTGCGGATCCATCTCGGGGTCCGCGCTCGAGTACGCGCGCACCACGTCACCCGATGCATCGAGTACCTCGAGCTTCACCGGGCCCTGCACATCCTGCGCGAGGTAGTAGTCGATTATCCCGCCCGCCGGTGGGTTCTCGCCGGCGAGGATCTCGGGCGGCCAGGGGGTGGGATCGTTGGTCGCGAAGCGCACGCGCAGCGCAGTGACGGGCTTGAAGAGGTACGCCTCCTTCGCCGCGCGCGCCGCGGCCGCCTGGCGGAGCGGCGTCACGTCGTCGAGAATCCAGAAGCCGCGTCCGTGCGTGCCCGCGACGAGGTCGGCGCAGTGGCAGGTGCTGTCGTCCTTGATCGCGACGTCGCGCACCGAGATCGCCGGCATGTTCTGCCTGAGCGAGCTCCAGTGATCACCGTCGTCGAACGACACCCACACCTGCGCGTCGGTCGCGGCGTAGAGCAGCCCCTTCACGCGCGGGTCTTCGCGGATGGAGTTTGCCACGTAGCCTGGCGCGATCCCATTGTTGATCTCCGTCCACGTCTTCCCGCCGTCGTGCGTGCGGAAGAAGTGCGGATTCATGTCGTCGAGCCGCATGGTGTTCGCGGCGGCGTACGCGGTCTGGTCGTCGAAGTGACCCGCATCGATGTTGAAGATGCGCGTCCACGGCTTTACCGACGGAGGCGTGACGTTGGTCCAGTGCGCGCCGCCGTCCATCGTCACCTGGATCACGCCGTCATCGGTCCCCGTCCAGATGATGCCGAGCTTCCTCGGTGACGGAGCGAGCGCCGTGATGGCGCCCTGCGGCGAGGGCTCGACGTCGGATGCATACTTCCCCGTCGTCTTCGGCACTTCCCAGGTGGAGCGCGCCAGGTCTGGCGAGATCCGCTTCCAGCTATGCGCGTGGTCGGTGCTCTTCCACACCACGTTCGACGCATAGAACAACACGTCGGGATTCACGGGCGACCAGTGCAGCGGCATCGTGCGCACGTTGCGTCCAACCTCGTGGCCGTTCTCGTCCTTCCCGCGCATGTCGGGACCGACATACGTCGTCTGCCGCGTGCGGCGATTGAACAGCGACACGCCGCGACGCATGCTCCCGTACACCATGTCGGGGTCGCGTGGATCGGGCGCGGCGATCCCGTACTCCTGGATGTTGACTGGATGCCAGTCGTTGAAGGTGATCTCGCCGTCTGCAGAGCGACTCTTCACGCAGGCGGAGCCGGCATCCTGCTGACCGCCGCACAACCTGTAGGGGAAGTCGTTGTCGGCCGTGACGTGGTACATCGCCGCCGCGGGCTGCGTGTACCAGTTGCTCCAGCTCTTCCCGCGATTCGCCGAGACCACCGCGCCCTGATCGGTGACCACGAGAAGGATCTTGGGATCATTCGGGTTGATCCAGATCTTCTGGTAGTCGTCGCCGCCCGGCGCGCCGCGCACGGCGCTCCAGTTGCGGCCTCCGTCCTCGGTACGCCACATCACCACCGACGCGCTGTAGATCACGTTCGGATTCGTCGGGTCCACCGCGAGCGTGGGAAGGTCGCCGCCGCCGATGCGCGACATCGGCCGATTGTCCGGCTCGCGCGTGGTGACGTGGTCGCCGTTCACCACCTGCCAGTGCTCGCCGCCGTCGGTAGACTTGTAGAAGCCGATCTCACCGCCGCCGAAGGAGCGCTGCCCCGGGGGCGTGTACGCGGCCACCGCTGCGTACAGCACGTTGGGGTCGCTGTACGAGATCGCGAGGTTCGCCTCCAGTACGCTCGGCAGTCCGTCGGAGAGCTTCCTCCAGGTGGTGCCGCCATCGGTGGACTTGTAGATCCCGCCGCTGTCACCCGCGAACGCGCCGCCTTCGCGGAAAGACTCCTGCTGCTGCCAGAGCGCGGCGTACACGATGTCCGGGTTCTTCGGATCGATCACGACGTCGTTCCCGCTCGTGTACTGGTCCTTGTAGAGAACCTTGTCGAAGGTCTTCCCGCCGTCTGTAGAGCGGAAGATTCCGCGTTGCTCGTTGGGGCCGTACGGGTGGCCGAGCGCCGCGACGAAGAGTCGGTTCGGATTGCGCGGGTCCACTTCCACGTCGGCGATCATCTGCGTCTCGCGGAGGCCGAGGTGCGTCCACGTCTTCCCGGCGTCGGTGGACTTGTACATCCCGTTCCCCGTGGCGAGGTCGGGCCGGATGATCCCGGCGCCGCTGCCCACGTAGATGATCTTCGGGTCCGACGGCGCAACTGCGATCGCGCCGATGGATCCGGTGGATTCATCGTCGAAGAGCGGGTGCCAGGTGGACCCGTAATCGGTGGATCTCCACACGCCTCCGTTGTCGAAGCCCACGTAGAAGACGTTCGGCTCGCTCGCCACGCCATCGAGCGCGCGGGCGCGGCCCGAGCGTGTGGGTCCGATCTGGCGCCAGCGCATCTCGGAGTAGAGGCGCGTGTCGCCCTGCTGCGAATGCAGCACCGCGGGAAGCGCGGCGGCCATGGCGAGAGCGAGCGTGACGAGCGCGGTGATGCCGCTCGAACGGCCAGGAAAGAAGTGAAACGTGGATCGACGCACGAGAACCGCCTCCGATGTATGGGAGCGCATGCTTCAACGCATTGCCGTCCGGAATATGAGAGCGGGGACCAGACTCGGCCAGCGCCGGCCCACTGCGCGAAGGCAGAACGCGGGCCAGCGCCTCGCGCCGGTTGGCCGCGTGGGAAGCGGCCCTGAGAGGATCGATCGAGGCGCGAACAGCAACTTTCCTGCTTCACACTGCAGCCGCCCGGATGCAGCGCCGCCATCCCCGGTGGTCCCCGGGGATGGCGGCGGATCGTGTGCAGTTCCTGCTTTCTGCTTCCTCCCGTCCTCTCTACCTCCCTATATCCACCCTTATCCCCCTCCACTTCCCCTGCTCGAACCTCGCCACGCTGAGCGCGCAGCGCGTGATGTGGCCCGCGAGGATCGCGAGCCAGATGTGCAGCGGCTGCAGCGTTCCCGTCTGCTGGATGACGAAGCAGATCCCAAGCGGGACGATGATCTGCGAGACGATCGAGATGTAGAGTGGACTCTTGGTGTCGCCCGTTCCCTGCAGACCGCCGGTGAACGCCAGCGCGACGGCTATGAACAGACCCGACACGCTGAGCACGCGCAGGAGCTGCGTGCCGATCTCCACCACCGCTGGCTCGTGCATCCCGAAAATCGCGAGGAGCTGGCGCGGGAAGAAGAGGAAGAAGATCCCCACGAATACCGCCACCGCCGCTGCGTAGCGCGCGGCGATGCGCACGGCGGCCTTGGAACGATCGGGTTTGTGCGCGCCGAGGTTCTGGCCGGCCACCGCGGCCGCCGCGCCCATGAGACCGACCGATGTCCAGGTGATAAACGAGAAGAGCTGCGAGTAGCTCACCGAGTACGCGGCCTGCGCGGCGGCGCTCTGCGCGAGGGAGCCCACGAACGAGAGGAGGATCACGCCACCGATGTTCATCGCGATCCCCTGGATTCCCGTCGGCAGTCCAAAGCGGAAGAGCGCGCGGATGATCTCCCAGTCGGGTCCCCATCCCTGGCCGCGCGGGAAGCGCACCACCCACCCGCCGTGCCAGAGCTTGTAGAGCGCGTAAACGGCGAGGATCCCCATCGCCAGCACCGTCCCCATCGCCGCGCCCGCCGTTCCGAACGCGGGCACGGGGCCGAGCCCCGCTATGAGAACGACGTTGAAGATCACGTTCAACGGCGTGATCGCCAGGCCGATGAGCATCGGCGTCCGCGCATCGCCCGCCGAGCGGAGCGCGCCGCTCATCATGAAGTAGATCATCATCCCGCCGCTGAAGATGAACATGATCCGCAGATACGGGAGCGCCTCTCGCTGTACCGAAGGCGCGGCGTTGATGATGTCGAGCAGATACGGCGCGAGGAAATAGCCGGCGGGCGCGAGGATGAGGAAGGAGATGCCTATCGCGGTGATGAACGCCTGATAGACGGTGCGGTTGACCTTGTCCTCGTCGCCCGCGCCAGCGAAGCGCGAGACGAGCACGCTCATCCCCATGAAGAGCGAGATGATGAACGAGATTACGACTATGAAGATCTGCGACGAGACGCCGATCGCGGCGTTGCCGGTGAAGCCCACCATGTGGCCCACCATCACCTGGTCCACGATCCCCTGCAGGCCGCCGACGATGTTGGTGAGCATGGTGGGCCAGGCCAGCTTCCACACCGCCGAGCGGAGCGGGCCTTCGACTATCGAGCGGTCGTAGCGACGCTGCGCGGCAGGCGGCGCTGCCGGCCCTGCCGGCGCGGGCGGCGCGCCGGGCACGTGCGACGTCTCCGCTGAGAGCGTCGCTTCCGGCTCGAGTCCCGCTTGCGTGGATGCGTCAGTCAAATCTCGGTGCCCCCTGCCCTGTGCGCGAATCGAACCTCGTACTCTCGGCGAATGTCGTGGTAACGGTTGGATCGTGCAGCAGGTTTCAGGCGCGTGCTCGCAGCGTCTCCAGATACCGCGCGAGCATCTCCATGTTCGATCGGAACATCTCCAGGCTCCGCGCGTTCTTCGCCAGTCCGAAAGAGCCCTCGGCGGCCGCCACCAGGAAGGTCGCCACCTGCTGCGAATCCACGTCCTCTCGCACGGTGCCTGCCGTCTTCGCCCGCTCGAGTGCATCGGCGAAACCCGCACGCCACTGATCGAAGACTGCTTCGATTCGCGCGCGGAACTCTTCGTCGAGGGGAGACATCTCCTGCGCGAGATTGTTCAGTGGGCAGCCGAGCTCCGCCTCGTGCGGCTGTACTTCTTTCGCGCGTGCCCTGAAAGCGTTCTGCAGTGCGGTGAGCGGGTCGGCGTCGTGCCCTTCGAGCGGACCGAGCCAGCGCGCCAGGAGGTGGCCGCGAATCACGTCATCCACTACAGCGTAACCCAGCGATGCCTTGTCGGGAAAGTGGTGATAGAGGGCGCCCTTGGTGACGCCCGCATCGGCGACGATGCCGTCGAGGCTCGCCGCCTGGAAGCCGCGCCGGTAGATCTCGTGGAAAGCGGAGCCGAGGATCTTCTGGCGGGTCTGTCCGGGCTCACGCGTGCGGCGCGGCACGGCAGCGTCATCATTTTCTGTGTGGCGTTTCATGGCACTTGACGGGAATCTCCGTTGTTACGACATACCGACTGGTTGGTATGTTAGACCAAGGCGCGCGGACCCGCAAGCGGCGCGGTCGCCCGGTGCCCGCACGATCCACGCGGGGATCACCACGGTGACCCGCGAAGACATCCTGCACGAGCGCGATCACGAAGCCGTCGCGACACGTCGCGCGCTCGCGGAGGTGTCCTTGCTGGAAGCCTTCGAGGTGAAGGGACGCGACTTCCCCGGCGCTTCGGCGTCCGGCATCGCCGAGCTGGTCGGCGTGTGCGGCCCGAGCGCCGACCGAGGCCGGCAGCGCGAGCGAGAGGGGCCCTCACTCGGCGTCTCTCGCGGCGCCAGGCGTTAGGCTGTCCAGCATCGCGGCCTAACGCGGCCCGCACCCGTGGCGCGCCGCTCACAAACCGCTGGGACTCCGGCACTTCGGCCGCTGCGCCCGCCCTGCCCCCGGAAGCGTTAGGCTGACCAGCGCGATCGGCCTAACGCCTCGCTTGCAGCCTAACGCCCCGCTTGCAGCCTAACGCCTCGCTTGCAGCCTAACGCCCCGCCCGTGGCCCAACGGCCCGCCCGTGGCCCAACGGCCCGCCCGCAGCCTGACACCCCGCCCGCAGCCTGACGCCCCGCCCGCTCCCTGACTCCGCCCACTTCCATACTCCTACGGCGGTCGACATGATTTCACCGTGGGCGCGGAACGCTGCGACATCGCGCGCCGCCACGGCAAACGCAATGGCACCCGCCTTTCGGTCCGCGCGAAACGTCGACCGATCCGGGCCAGGCCAGCGCTACACCATGCGTGGGCATTAGCGATCGTGCACTTCGTCGAGACGACTGAGCGGCTGATCCGCCTATTCGATGAGGCCGGGCTCGCGCCCGAGCTCCTCCAACCCTGGCCCGCGTGGAAGGTGTTCAAGCACTTCCTCCGCGAGCCGGTCGAGGGCGCAGCGAGCGACACGCTCGTGCAGATGGGTGCCTACATCGATGCTAATGGACCACGGATTCATCTCTACTTCGTCCGCCAGTTCTCAGACGAGCTCGCGCACGAGCTGCCGGAACGCGACGAACAGCTCGCACACCTCGTCTGCGATCTCGTCTTTCCCGCCGCGAGCCCGCGCGCGATGCGCTTTCACGAGCTCTGGAGCCAGGACTTCCACTCGCACTCGGCGTTCATCGACGCCGTCGAAAGCGACGCCGGCTTCCAGACGTTGATGAACGCCGAGCCGGTGTCGAGCAGGGTCTTCTGGGAAGAGGCGTGAGGCGATACTTGCATCAGTCGTGGAGAGATGTCGATGCGGCAGCCCACGTAGATCACGAGCGCGATCCGTGGGATCGATCGATATCGTCGCACCAGACAATGTGTCTATCGATACGGCAATCTTCTACAATGAGCCTGTCAAAACGCAAACTCGGCAGTGAAGGCCTCGAGGCCTCCGCCATCGGACTCGGCTGCATGGGGATGAGTCAGTCGTACGGCCCCAGCGACGAGCGCGAGTCCATCGCGACGATCCACCGGGCGATCGAGCTGGGCGTCACCCTCTTCGATACAGCCGAGGTGTACGGACCGTTCACCAACGAGGAGCTGCTGGGGCGCGCGCTCGAGGGGAAGCGCGACCAGGTGCTGATCGCCACCAAGTTCGGCTGGCGAATAAGTGATGACGACGATGCGGCAAAGAGCGGTGTCCGCGCCGAAAGCCTCGACATCGATCCGTTGGGTCTCGATAGCCGGCCCGCTCACGTGCGCCATGCGGTGGAGGGGTCGCTGCGACGGCTGCGAACGGATCACATCGATCTGCTCTATCAGCACCGCGTGGATCCCGCCGTGCCCATCGAGGATGTGGTCGGTGTGATGGCCGACCTCGTACGCGAGGGGAAGGTGCGCTTCCTCGGTCTCTCCGAGGCGGGCGAGAGCAACATCCGCCGCGCGCACGCGGTGCATCCCATCTCGGCGCTGCAGAGCGAGTACTCGCTCTGGGAGAGGAATCTCGAGACGAGCATCATCCCGCTCATCCGTGAGTTAGGCATCGGACTTGTGCCATTCAGTCCACTTGGGCGCGGCTTTCTCACCGGTGCGGTGAAGCGCTCGGAGGAATATCCGGAAGACGATTACCGGAGGGGTGATCCGCGTTTCCAGGGCGCGAACTTCGACGCCAACATGCGCGCGGCTCGTGTGGTGCGCGATGTCGCACGACGCAAGAGGGCGACGCCCGCGCAGATCGCGCTCGCCTGGCTGCTGCACAAGGGGGATGACATAGTTCCCATCCCAGGCACCAAGCGGAGGCGCTACCTCGAGGAGAACGTAGCGGCGGCGAGCATCGAGCTGGACGCCGATGACATGCGCGAGCTCGACGCCGCGCTCCCTCCCGGAACGGTGGCCGGCCCGCGTTACAACGAGCGCCAGATGAAGTACGTGGATCGGTGAGCGTCTCGTAGCGAGCTCTTTAGCGCACCGGAAGCTGGCTCCCTATCATCGTGGCTCGCTAAACTCGGCGCTCGCGCGGCGCTGCTCAGGCACACACACACGTGCGCCGAGCAGAGTGCCATGCCGCGGTGCGCCGACCGCTCATCAGGGGCCCGAGATGCCCCGGGAGGTACGCGATGCGTACACCAGCTTCCGCAGCACTCCGTTCGGCAGCGGTTCCACTCACGACTGCGCTCGCTCTGGCGTTCGCCATCGTACTCGGCGGCATCGTGTCGACCAGCGCGGGCGCGCAGAGCAAGGAGATGTCGCCCGCGCTCGACAGCGTTCGCGCGTCGCTCGCCAGGTACGAGGATCCTCTGGTGGCCGTGCACGATGGCTACCTCTCGACAGTCGGCTGCATCGCGTTCCCGAAGTCGAGCGCAACGGCGGAGATGACACATGGCCCCGACGCGCACGGCAACATGGGGTACAAGCCCGGCGCGATGGGCGTGCACTTCCTGAACCCCAACCTGATCTCCGCGACGCCCGACCCGACGAAGCCGAACGTGCTCCTCTACGAGCCCGTCGGCAACAAGCTCAAACTCGTGGGCGCGGAGTGGTTCGTCCCGCTCGCGACGGGTGTGAAGGAACGCCCCACCCTCTTCGGACATCCTTTCGACGGTCCGATGGAGGGACACCAGCCGATCATGCCCGCGGGGCTGACGCACTACGACCTGCACGTCTGGCTCTTCAAGAACAACCCGTACGGGATGTTCGTCGCGACCAATCCGGACGTGAAGTGCGGGAAGTACCAGTACACGACGAACGAAGGCGCGCCCAGGATCGTGAAGACCGCGGAGGCGCCGGAGCGGTAGACGGCGGGGTCGTGTCCACCATGCAGAGAGCGGGCCGGGAAGTCGTGAAGTCGCTTCCCGGCCCGCTCTGCATGATGGACGCGCCCACGTATCCGCGCCCATACGCAACGGGTCGTCGCCGGGCCGGCGCGCGCCACGGAAACCCTCGATCCGGAATCACCGGCCGCGAGTTGTCGGAGATAAGCTGCCTCGGCTATATCTTTTACCTGGAGCGCGGGCCGCGAGCCCGGCAGACTTTCTTCCCTTCCAGGTGGCTCATGCGAGCCCTGACACTCCCTGGCATCCCAGGGGAACGAGGCAATGACCGATAGAACCGAAGCAGAAGTGGAGATCTGGTTCGTCACCGGCAGCCAGCACCTGTACGGTCCGGAGACTCTCGAGACTGTAGCCGCCCATTCGCGCCAGATCGCGGCGGCATTGGACGCCTCCGAGCGCATCCCCATCCGCGTAGTGGCGCGGCCAGTCCTCGCCAGCGCCGAAGAAATCCGCGCACTGTCTCTCGAGGCCAACAGCGACCCACAGTGTGCGGGGCTCATCCTGTGGATGCACACCTTCTCGCCAGCGAAGATGTGGATCGGCGGACTCGCGGCGCTGCGGAAGCCCTTCGTTCATCTCCACACGCAGTTCGAGCGCGACCTGCCGTGGGGCGAGATAGACCAGGACTTCATGAACCTCAATCAGTCGGCGCACGGCGACCGTGAGTTCGGCTTCATCGCGACGCGCATGCGACTGGAGCGCAAGGTCGTGGTGGGCCACTGGAAGGAGCCCGACGTGCAGGACTCCCTCGCCACCTGGATGCGTGCCGCGCGTGCCTGGCACGACTGGCAGGGTGCGAAGTTCGTCCGCTTCGGCGACAACATGCGCGAGGTTGCCGTGACGGAAGGCGACAAGGTAGCCGCTGAGCTGCGCTTCGGATTCAGCGTCAACTCGTACGGGATAGGCGATCTCGTGGAGCGCGTGAATGCTGCGAGCGATGCGGAGGCCGATGCGCTCATCGCCGAGTATCTGGAGCTGTATCGCGTGGCCGCCGAGCTGCGACCGGGTGGCGCGCGGCACGACTCGCTGCGTGAAGCTGCGCGCATCGAGGTGGGGCTGCGTGGCTTTCTGAATGACGGTGGCTACAAGGGCTTCACCGATACTTTCGAGATTCTTCACGGTCTCAGGCAGTTGCCGGGCATCGCCGTGCAGCGGCTCATGAACGACGGCTACGGCTTCGGCGCCGAGGGAGACTGGAAGACGTGCGCGCTGCTGCGCGCGATGAAGGTCATGGCGAAAGGGCTTCCGGGCGGCACGTCGTTCATGGAGGACTACACCTATCACCTTCATCCCTCGGGCGAGCGAGTACTCGGCGCGCACATGCTGGAGATCTGCGAGTCGATCGCGGGGGAGAAGCCATCGATGGAGATTCATCCGCTGTCCATCGGCGGCAAGGAGGATCCCGTCCGTCTCGTGTTCACCGCGCCTGCTGGGCCGGCGATAAATGCTGCGCTGGTGGACCTGGGGAATCGCTTCCGACTGCTGGTGAACGAGGTGGACGTCGTCGCGCCCGACGCGGAGCTGGCGAAACTACCGGTGGCGCGTGCCGTGTGGTCGTGCAAGCCCGACTTCAAGACCGCTACTACCGCGTGGATCCTGGCGGGCGGCGCGCATCACACCGGGTTCAGTCAGGCGCTCGACTCCGAGCACATGGAAGATTTCGCGAGCATGGCGGGGATAGAGTTCCTGCCCATCGATGATCGCACCGATGTGCGCGGGTTCAAGCAGGAGCTGAGGACTGGCGAGGTTTACTACCATCTCGCGCAGGGGCTGGGGCGGGTGTAAAGCGCAGCTCGTCGTTCCCGCGAAAGCACGCGCCGTCATCCCCGCCGAAGCACACTCACGTCACACCTTTTCTGATCGCCTCCACCATCCTGTCCGCGAAGAAATCCACTTCGTCGAGCGTGGTATAGACGTTCGGCGTGACGCGCAGCCCCTCGAATTCCGGCGTCACCATGGGTGTCGACACGATATGATGCCGCTCGGCGAGCCATCCGCCGAGCTTCCCGAAGTCCATTCCGTCGATGCCTACCACACCGATGGCACCGCTCTTGTCGGGTCCGATGGGTGCCATCATGCGCACCCGGTCGCTCTCCGAGAGCAGGCGCTTCGCCCAGCGATCGCGGAGGAAGCGGAAGCGCGCGATCTTCCGATCGGCGCCGATGCTCCGGTGGAACGCCAGCGCCAGCGAGATCGCGTTGTGGTTCGCCGCCGGGTGCGTCCCGATCTCCTCGTATTTCCGGATGTTCGCATCCTCGTCGGGCGAGCCCGCGAACATCGACCAGATGTGCGGGATCTTCTCCTTCCGCACGTACAGGAAGCCGGTGCCGATCGGCGCGAGACACCACTTGTGCAGACTCGTGCCGTAATAGTCGCACCCCAGCTCGTCGCGCGTGAAGGGGAAGTGGGCGAAAGCGTGGGCGCCGTCTACCAGCACCTCCACGCCGTGCCGCCGAGCCATGTCCACGATCGCGCGCACCGGAGCGATGTAGCCAGTCTGATAGCTGACGTGCATCACCTCGATCACCTTCGTGCGCGGCGTGATGGCGTTCTCGAACGCCTTCACGACTTCGGCATCCGACGGCGGCGGCGTGGAAAGCTTGATCTGCCTGAATACGATCCCGTTCCGCCGCTGCCGCTGCAGCCAGGCGTTGACCATGCGCGGGTAGTTCTGAGTGGTCGAGATTATTTCGTCGCCCGGCTCGAGGTCGATGCCGAAGATCACGTTCTCGTTCGCCTCGCTCGCATTACGCGTGATCGCCATCTCCTCCGGGTCGCAGCCGAACTCGCGGCTGAGGTCCACGCGCACGCTCTCGACGCGCGGCTCGAGCACGCGCCACATGTGCTCCACGGGTAGCTCGTTGCTGAAGCGAAGGTCGCGGATCATCTGCTCGATCACGTGCGTGGGCGCCGGCGAGCAGCCGCCGTTGTTCAGGTTTATCACCGTTCGGTCAACGTCGAAGGCCCGCTGGATCTCGCCCCAGTAGTCCTCGTCGTCCGCGAGGCCGACAGGCGTTCGACTTCCCGCGATCTGCGCGGCTTCGCCGAGTCGGCGCACGGCGCGCGAGTTGAGCATCGGGAGAACGACTGCAGTGTTCAGAGCGGAGGCGAGGAATTGCCGGCGGTCTGGCATGGAGAGGCTCCGGTGGGCGAGGTAGCGGCTCGGTTGCTCGGTGCGCTAAAGTAGCGAGACGCGGGCGAGACGCCAGAGGGAGCGCCTCGCCGGCACTGTACGAGCCGCTTCTACGCCGCGAGAATTAACTTTCTCACTTGGAGACTTGCACCGCACCAGCCAATGCCACCTCGTCGTCTGACACGCGCCAACGTTCGCCGCATCGCGCTTTCGCTTCCCGAAACCACCGAGGGGACCCACATGGGGCACCCCGATCTCCGAGTGTCTGGGAAGATCTTTATTGGATTCCGATCGAACGACGGGAATTTCATCAGCCTCAAGTCCACCGCGCTGAACGTCGATGCGATGGTACGCGAGGACCCGGTGGAGCGATCGGCGTTTCCCCACTCCGCTTACTGGACGCGGCGTTCCAGCGGCTGTCGAATTCCTGGTCCCATTCCGGAATTCGAAGCGAGTGCAACCTCTTTCCCGGCGAGGCGGCCAGGCCGAGGCGGAGCTTCATCACCAAGCGATCGGGAACGCTCGGGTGAGGAAGGGCGAGCATGATGAGCGCGGTCGCCAGGTTGATGCGCGCTGGAATCGAGTGCGGCTGGCGTGGAGCGCGTCGCGCGATGCGCGCTCGGCGGTGGCTACGTCACCCGCGGTCAGGGCGTAGTGCGCGACCGAGACAGGGTTGTCGGGGTCGCGAGGGAAGTAGACATCGGGCATGGCATTTCTCCCTGGGGCGAGGGGGGAGGATCGCCCCAAGGGGAATATGCCGGGAGGGTGTGACAGTCCATCAGCGCAGCGGGTGAACAGCCACTTCGCTGCTGCCTCTAGCCGTCGAGCACTATGGTCGCCTGGTAGGTCAACCCCACGTCGCAACTCTGGTAGTTGAAGAATTCCACGGGCCCCCTGACCGTAAGGCGATGAGTGTCGCTGTCGTAGTCGCCGGAGAAAGTGGCCTCGTAGTCGGGGCACGTAGACGTCTTGATCTTGAAAGTGAGCGACGGATCACGCCCCGACGTGACAGTACCCTCGAGTGAGCCAGTTCCGGTCACGTCCATACTGGTGTTGCCGTCATTGAGCTTTCCCGTGAAGCTCCAGCTACCGGTGATATCACCATCCGCCTGACCGATGGTGAAACCGAACAACAGATTTGCGGAGATCCCCTGGGACGTGCCAGCCATCACGCCCGCGTACGTGCCGTCGATGTCCTCGTAGGCGGGCGGCTTCGGACCGGTGCTGTCGCCCCCGCAGCCAGCCGTGCCGAAGAGGAGCATCGGGAGGAGCAATGATAGTGCTCTGCGCACAAGGACCTCCTTACGGGTGGAAGAATCGAGTTGGAGCACGAGTCTCATGTAGAGATCGTCATCGCTCCTCCAGACCCGACACGTCCTGCCCCACCGTAAAAGCATTTCCCCCTGGAGCGAGGAGGTAGATCGCCCCAGGGGGAATGTGCGAAAATGACAGCAGCGGCGATCGCGTGATCGCGATCCCAGGCGTCAGGCGGTGGTGAGATTCTCGGCAGACGCGTTCGACGCCGGCGCGGCGCCCACCTGCGCGAGGAAGGCGGGGATCTCGAAGTAGACGTGGCCGCGTGCAATCTGGCCGTCGCGGAAGTCGTAGACCACGCAGAGGGGGATGCGGACATCCTTCCCCGTAGCGGGGACGCCGGCGAACTCGCCGATGTGGCGTCCGACGATCGTGCCCTCGAGCACGGCGTGCGAGTCGTCCACGATCATCGCGCGCGCTTCCGCGTGCGCGTCGAAGGCGACGTGGTAGACGTGGTGGAGCATTTCGCGGAGTGCGTCGCGGCCGACGGCTTTGTCGCCGGTGGCCATGGTGGTGAAGACGACATCGTCGGCCATCATGCTCAGGTCTTCGTGGTGCGAGGCG
>DASSOX010000276.1:0-11826 GCA_035700125.1 Gemmatimonadaceae bacterium | reverse complement strand
GATCCCAAGTACCGCCTCTCGGTTCGCTTCGTGTCGCCCAACGCATGGCAGATGCTCTTCGCGCGGAACATGTTCGTCCGCCCCGAGTTGAGCGACCTCCCCACATTCGCGCCCGACTTCACTGTTCTGCACACCCCGGAGTTCCAGGCCGATCCGGCGAAGCACGGCACCCGCTCCGGCACCTTCATCATCATCAACTTCGCGAAGCGCATCATCCTGATCGGCGGCACGCGCTACGCCGGCGAGATCAAGAAGTGCATCTTCACGGTGATGAACTACGTGCTGCCGAAGCAGGGCGTCCTCTCGATGCACTGCTCGGCGAACATAGGCGAGAAGGGCGATACCGCGCTCTTCTTCGGCCTCTCCGGAACCGGCAAGACCACGCTTTCCGCAGACCCGGAGCGCTATCTCATAGGCGACGACGAGCACGGATGGAGCGACGAAGGCGTCTTCAACTTCGAGGGCGGCTGCTACGCCAAGGTGATCAACCTCTCGGAGAAGGGTGAGCCCGACATCTACCGCACGACGCAGATGTTCGGCACGGTGCTCGAGAACGTGGTGCTCGATCCCAACTCCTGTCGCGTGGACTTTGCCGACCAGTCGCTCACCGAGAACACCCGCGCTTCGTATCCGCTTCACTACATTCGCAACCACGTGCCCGGCGGCCGCGGCGGCCACCCGAAGAACATCATCCTCCTCACAGCCGACGCATTCGGCGTCCTCCCGCCCATCGCGCGACTCACCGAGGAACAGGGGCTCTACTACTTCCTCTCCGGCTACACCGCCAAGGTCGCCGGCACGGAGCGCGGCGTGACAGAGCCGCAGGCCACCTTCAGCGCCTGCTTCGGCGACGTCTTCCTCGTCTGGCCGCCCACCAAGTACTCCAAGCTCCTCGGCGAGCGTCTCCGCGAGCACGGCTCCCGCATCTGGCTCGTCAACACCGGCTGGACCGGTGGACCGTACGGAGTTGGATCGCGCATGAAGCTCGACTACACGCGCACCATGGTTCGCGCCGCACTCGCCGGCCTCCTCGACGGCGTGAAGACCTTCACCGACCCGATCTTCGGCCTCGCAGTCCCCGAGGAGGTGCAGGGTGTGCCAAAGGGGCTGATGCACCCCCGCTCCACCTGGTCCGACCCCGAAGCCTACGACGCCCAGGCCCGCAAACTCGCCTCGATGTTCGCCAGGAACTTCGAGCAGTTCACGACAGCCAGAGAGGAAGTGAAGGCGGCGGGACCAAAGGGATAGAGAGAGGAGACAGCAGAAAGCAGAGGGCAGAAGGCAGGAGCTGCAGGGAGTCGGTAAGCAGCTACAGGCACACCGTCCAGCGCCACGCCCGCACGCGCGAGAGGCCATATCATAGTCATTCCCGCACAGGCGGGAATCCATGTTACTCGATCTAACATCGATTCCCGCCCGCGCCGGGATGACGGCTCTGAATGCTTTTCACTGCCCTCTGCTTCCTGCTTCCTCCCACCTTACCAGACACTCTCCCCAGATGACCACCATCATCATCCGCGACCCGCTGTGGAACAACATCCGCGTGGATGAGCATGCGTTGCGGCTCATCGACACGGGGGTGTTTCAGCGGTTGCGGTACGTGAGGCAGCTGGGGTTGGCGTACCTGGTGTATCCGGGGGCGACGCACACTCGCTTCGAGCATGCGTTGGGGGCGTACCATCTGGCGAGGCGCACGCTCGGCTTGCTGGAGGAGCGCGGAGAGCTGAAGGGAGTGGCGAGTGACGAGTGCGCGGTGGTGCGCTCGGCGGCGCTCCTGCACGACGTGGGACACTACCCGTACTCGCATGCGCTCGAGGAGATCGGCGCGCTGCACCACGAGGAGGTCGCGCTCCCGCTCATCACGCAGGGACAGGCAGCGGAAGAGTTGCGCGCCGCGATCGGGAGCGACGCGCCCGCGCGCGTGTACGCGCTCATTCGAGGCGAGAGCGAGAGTCCGCTCCAGGGACTCATTTCCGGCTCGCTCGACCTCGACAAGATCGAGTACCTCAAGCGCGACGCCTTCATGTGCGGCGTGCCCTACGGCGAGATAGATGTGGACCGCCTCATCAATTCGCTCACCATAGTTCCCGATCCCGTATCGGGGCGCCTCTCCGTGGGCGTGCTCGAGAAGGGGCTGTCGGCGCTGGAGTCGCTCCTCTTCGCCAAGTACCAGATGTACCGCAACGTCTACTGGCACCACGCAGTGCGCAGCGCGACCGCGATGTACAAGCGGCTCGTGGGCGATGCCCTTCGCGCTGGCGCGCTCGATCCGCGCGCGCTCGCTGGCTATACCGACGAAGGGCTCCTCCACCAGCTCGACTCGGGCGGTGCGTCGCCACTCCTCTCCGCGCTTCGCGAGCGCCACCTGTACAAGCGCGTCTTCGAGTGCCCCGCTGGCGATCTGGCCGACGGCACGGGCGACTGGATCTCCTTCGACTACGAGCGAACCCGCGTCGCCGAGGATGCTCTGGCCGCCGAGCTCGGACTTGCCGCGGGCGAGCTTCTCCTCGACTTTCCCGCCAAGCCGCAGATGCTCGGCCTCGACATCCCCGTTCGCCGCCGCGACGGCCACGTCCGTCGCCTCACCACCGATGGCTGGCCCGGCGCCATCAACCTCCCCCTCCTCTCCGAGCAGCTCTACCGCTCCGCACGCGTCCTACGCGTCTTCGTCGCGAGGCCGGTGGAGCTGGAAAGGGAGAGGGTGATGCAACTCCTGGGAGAGGGCAGACTGCAGAAAGCAGGGAACGGCTCGTGATGCGAAATCATCCCGGCTTGCGTGGGATGACTGGCTGGTAGGCAGTTCCCTGCTTTCTGCCGTCTGCTCTCTTACTTCTCCTTCTCCCTCCCCCTCGCCTCCGCCAGCTTCCTGGCGATTCCGCGGTAGAAGGCAGCGTCGTCCGGGCGGCCCTGCTCCTCGAGCGTGTGCGCGGCGAGCTCGATGGCGTAGAGGATGTTGCCGAGGTACAACTCCGCGAGCGAGCCAACCGTCTCGTCGGGCATCTCAACGGCGGCGCTGCGCGCCGGTTATGAAGGGGGTGCGGATTGCCGTGAAGGAGTTGGTGGTGCGCGGCACTTCGTCGTCGCGCAGGACTCTCACCACTATCGCGGTGATGTTATCGAGCCCACCGCGACCGTTCGCCTCGGCGATCAGGGCGTCGACCACCCGCTGCGCGGGCGCGCGCGAGCCGAGGAGCTGCTGGAGACGGCGATCGTCTACCATGCCGGTGAGGCCATCGCTGGCCACGAGGAAAGTGTCGCCCGCCTGCGCGGCGCCGATATAGACGTCGGGCTGCACCTCGGCGCCCGCGCCGACACAGCGAGTGATCACGTTGCTGTACGGGTGGTAGCGCGCCTGCTCGGGCGTGAGGGCGCCGGCGTCCACCTGCTCCTGCACGTACGAGTGGTCCTTCGTGAGCTGGACGAGCCGCGACTCGCGCAGAAGGTACACGCGCGAGTCGCCCACCTGCCCTATCACGTAGTGCCAGTCGTGAAGACCGAGGAGCGAGACGGTGGTACCCATCCCGTGCTTCTCGGTTTCGGTGAGCGTACGCTGGTAGATCGCGGCATTCGCGCGGCGCACGGCCTCGTTGATCGCCTTCGCGGCATCCTCGTCGGGAAGCGAGCGCAGCTCTGCGAGGAGTTCCGCGACGATGCTCACCGCCATCTCGCTCGCTACTTCTCCCGCCGCATGCCCACCCATCCCATCGGCCACGACGAAGAGGCCTTTGTCCGGATCGGAGTAGAAGTTGTCTTCGTTCCCCGATCGAATCATTCCGGTGTTCGTACCCTGTCCTACCTCGAGCTGCACAGGCGATTCGTCCGTAGGAGAAAGACATGCGTCGTCATATGGCGGCCACGGCCTTCCGTACGAGAAAAAGTTGGACCATGTTTCCGCTCCGGCGGCTGCCCACTGGCCGCCCGCCGTCGCTCTCCAGCATTCGTGGCGCAGCCCTGGCATGACGCTGGCGCAACCAATCGAAGCTATTCCGTGCCAGTGATGCAGGCAAGCGGCAGAGCGTGGTACGTGGGTTGCGTAGTGGTCGCCCGATGGGCAAGCGGGCCGCTCGGGCGCGCGCAACGGGCTTACACATGGAGGACGTATGGGGATCATCGCATGGATCGTCCTGGGCCTCATCGCCGGAATCATCGCCAAGGCCATCATGCCTGGTAACGATCCCGGCGGGATCATCGTGACGATCATCATCGGCATCGTCGGTGCGTTCATCGGCGGCTGGATCGGCAGCCTGATCATGGGCCGCGGCCTCAACGGCTTCGGTATCTGGAGCATCATCCTCGCCATCGTCGGCGCGATCATCCTGCTCTGGATCTATCGTCTGGCGGTGCGCAGAACGCCGTAGCAGGACAGACACTAGTGCCAGGAAGACAGAACGCAGACAGCAGAAAGCAGGAACTGCTCGTGGGGCATGCCCATTTTCCCTTCGGGTAGTTTACTGCTTTCTGCTTCCTGCTCTCTGCGTTCTCTTCACTCCCCTCCTCCGTGCCCCTCTGGCTCCACTGGATTCTCCTCGGCCTGATCGCCGGAGCGCTGGCGAAATTCCTCGTCCCGGGACGCGACCCGGCCGGATGCATCATCACCGTGGTGCTGGGGATCGCGGGGGCGCTGCTCGGCGGGTGGATCGGGTCGCTCGTAGGTTGGGGCGCGATAAGCCAGAGCCGCTTCGACATCCGCTCCATACTGCTCGCTACCCTGGGAGCGATCCTCGTGCTCCTCGCCGGGCGGTTCGTGTTCCGCTACCGGCGCTGACCCCACGTGTCGGTTTTTATTCGGACTCGGCGACGCTATCTTTAAGGGATGAAGTCCCAGATCGTCGTCCGCGGAGCGCGCCAGAATAATCTCAAGGGGTTCGACGTAGAGATTCCGCGACGCGCATTCACGGTCGTCACCGGACCGTCCGGCTCGGGCAAGTCTTCTCTCGCATTCGATACCATCTACGCCGAAGGGCAGCGACGCTACGTCGAGTCGCTCTCGGCGTATGCGCGGCAGTTTCTCGAGCGGATGGAGAAGCCGCACGTAGACTACATAGACGGCCTCTCCCCCGCTGTCGCCATCGAGCAGAAGAACCCCACTCGTACCTCGCGCTCCACCGTCGGAACGGCTACCGAGATCTACGACTATCTCCGCCTGCTCTGGGCGCGCATCGGCCGCACCTTCTGCCCGGTCTGCGGCCGCGAGATGCGCCCGGATACCGTGCAGTCCGCAACGGATCAGGTGCTCGCGTTGCCGGAAGGGACTCGCTTCTCAGTGGGCTTCCCGCTTCGTCTCAGCGACCGGGTTTCGCACGCCACCGTGCTGGAGAGTCTTCGCGAGCAGGGCTTTCTCCGCGTGCTCGCCGACGGCGTGGTCTATCACCTCGACGATCTCGCCGGCGGCAAGCCAGATCTCACCGAGGTGAGCGAACTGGTGGTGATCGCCGACCGCCTCGCGGTTTCGCCCGATGCGCGCGGCCGCCTCGCCGATGCGGTCGCCACCTCCTTCGCCGAGGGCGACGGCGAGTGCATCGTCTTCGGCGCTTCGGGCGCCGACGAATTTCGCCTGCGCTTCACCGAACGCTTCGAATGCGCTTACGACGGCACTCGCGGAGTCGCCCCCACTCCGCAACTCTTCTCGTTCAACAGCCCGCGCGGCGCCTGCCCCACCTGCAACGGCTTCGGCGCCACGCTGGAGTATGACGAGACGCTCATCGTCCCGCACCCCGAACGCTCGCTTCGGGCTGGCGCAATCGATCCGTGGACCAAGCCGCGCTACGACAACAAGCGCCGTGCCCTCGCCGAGTTCGCGCGCGCCAATGGCATCGACATGGACACGCCGTGGAAGGACATTCCCGCCGCGCAGCGTGAGAAGCTCCTACACGGCAAGGCGCGTGGCTACAAGGGGATCTTCCCCTTCCTGCGCGACCTCGAAGAGAAGCGCTACAAGCAGTACATCCGCGTCTTCCTCCGCCAGTACCAGACAGCGCTCGAGTGCCGCGACTGCCACGGCACGAGGCTGCAGCCAGAAGCGCTTAACGTGCGAGTGAACGGCCGCACCATCGCCGAGGTGAGCGCACTCCCGGTGCGCGATCTCTCCGGCTGGCTGAACGATCTGCAGCTCTCGCCCTTCGAGCAGCAGATCGCCGAGAGCATCCTCGGCGAGGCGCGCGCGCGTACCAGCTTCCTCGTTGACGTGGGACTCGGCTACCTCTCGCTCGACCGCGCCACCCGCACGCTCTCCGGCGGCGAAGCCCAACGCATCGCGCTGGCGAACTCGCTCGGCTCGCACCTGGTCGACACACTGTACGTACTCGACGAGCCGTCCATCGGCCTGCACCCGCGCGACGTGGATCGGCTGCTCTCGCTTCTGCGCAGGCTGCGCGATTCGGGAAACACGGTACTGGTGGTGGAGCACGACCTCGAGGCGATTCGTGCCGCCGACTACATGGTGGAGCTCGGACCCGCGAGCGGAGAGCGCGGCGGGCAGCTCGTGTTCAGTGGCAGAGTGAGCGAAGCGGCGGCGAGTCCGCTCACCGGCGGCTACCTCACGGGCGCCAGGTCGGTTCCCCTCCCCGACGAGCGCCGGCCGCTCGGCCCGCGCTGGCTCACCCTCACCGGCGCGCGTGAGCATAACCTGCGCGGCGTGGACGTGCGCATCCCGCTCGGCGCGATGACCGCCGTGACCGGCGTCTCCGGTTCGGGGAAGAGCACGCTCGTGCACGACGTGCTGTACCGCGCGCTGGAGCTGCGGCTGCACGGCGACCACTCCGCCAAGCGGCATCTCGGTGAGCCGGTGGGCGACTTCGACGAGCTCACTGGCTGGGAGGCGGTGAGCGACGTGGTTCTGATAGACCAGAGCCCGATCGGCAAGACTCCTCGTTCGAACCCCGTCACCTACGTGAAAGCGTTCGACGAGATCCGTCGCATCTTCGCCGCCCAGCCGCTGTCGAAGAAGCGGCGCTACACGCCAGGGACCTTCAGCTTCAACACGGCCGGCGGCCGCTGCGAGACGTGCGAGGGCGCGGGCCAGTTGCAGGTCGAGATGGTGTTCATGGCCGACGTCTACGTCCCTTGCGACGAGTGCGGCGGGAAACGCTTCAAGCCGGAAGTGCTCGAGGTCACGGTGCACGGGAAGAATATCGACGACGTCCTGAACCTGACGGTGGACGAGGCGATCCGATTTTTCCCGCGTGAGGAGAAGCTCGGCCAGGCGCTCTGGCAGCTGCAGCAGGTGGGACTCGGCTATCTGCGCCTGGGACAGCCGGCGCCCACTCTCTCGGGCGGCGAGTCGCAGCGCATCAAGATCGCCCGCGAGCTGGCCCTCGCCGGCCGCCGCCAGGGGCGTAAGGTGTACGTCATGGACGAACCCACCACGGGCCTGCATCTCGAGGACGTGCGCAAGCTCGCACTCGTCCTCGAGCGTCTTGTGGAACACGGCCATACGCTCGTGGTCATCGAGCACAACCTCGACCTCATCAAGCTCGCCGACTGGGTCATAGACCTCGGTCCCGAGGGCGGCGCCGGGGGCGGCTCGGTGGTGGCCATGGGACGACCCGAAGAAGTGGCGCGCGTGGAGCGCTCGTACACTGGACAGTGGCTGCAGGGAGTCCTCTCGCCACCTTCCACCGCTCGTGCGGCGAGGTCGGCCGGCTCGCGTGCGGCGCAGCGGATCGCAGCGTCGTGAGTGCGGCCGGAGATGTGCGCCTTTCTTGACACTCGCGCTCCGACTTGCTTAGCTTTCAAGGTTCCGTAGCATCAGCTCGGCACCATTCGCGAGTAGCTCAGTCGGTAGAGCAACGGACTGTTAATCCGTGGGTCGTGGGTTCGAGTCCCACCTCGCGAGCTCTTCCTGAAAAAGGCACGACCATCACCCGATCTTCATGAGAGGTCCACTCGCAGCGCGGGTGGACCTTTCTTCTTCAGCGGCGACGAACCAGCGAGAGTACCACATGGCATCTGCGAAGCGTAGCGAGGGGAGCGGCGAATCGCCGCTCGTGGGAGTGATCATGGGGAGCCGAAGCGACATGCAGTACATGTCGGGCGCCGCCGAGCTGCTCGACGAGCTCGGAGTCCCGCACGAGGTGCGCATCGTGTCCGCGCATCGAACGCCCGACTGGATGACGCGCTACGCCAAGAGCGCCGAAGAGCGCGGACTGCTCGTGATAATCGCGGGTGCGGGCGGCGCGGCACACCTCCCTGGCATGGTGGCTGCCAACACGGTTCTCCCTGTGCTCGGCGTTCCGGTACCGGCTACGATGCTCAACGGGCTCGACTCGCTTCTCTCGATAGTCCAGATGCCCAAGGGCGTCCCCGTGGGCACGCTGGCCATCGGGAAGCCGGGTGCAGCGAACGCCGCGCTCCTCGCGGCCTCCATCGTCTCGCATACCCGTCCCGAGCTGCGTGCGCGCCTCCGCGCCTGGCGCGAGGCGCGCACGCGCGAAGTGCTGGAGCACGAGAAGGAGGGCGAGAAGTGACGCCCGTCCTCCCCGGTTCCACCATCGGCATACTGGGCGGCGGACAGCTCGGACGCATGATGACGCTCGCCGCGCGCACCCTCGGCTACCACGTGATAGTGCTCGACCCAAACGCATCGTGCGCGGCGGGGCCGGTAGCCGACAGAGTCATCGCCGCACCTTTCGACGACGTGGATGCGGCCGTGGAGCTGGCGCGCGCTTCGGACGTCGTGACCGTGGAGATCGAGAAGATAGGAGTGGAGGCGATGCGCGCGGCCGCCGAATACGCGCCCGTGAGACCGGGAGCGCATGTGCTGCACATGGTCCAGGACCGCGGCCGCCAGAAGCGCTGGCTCACGAAGCACGGCTTCCCGGTAGGACCGTACAGCGATGTGACGAGCGAGCAGGAGCTCGAGCTAGCCGCGCGTGAGGCCGGTGGCGACGCTTTCATCAAGCTGAACACCGGCGGCTACGATGGCCGTTCGCAGTTCCGCATGACGAACACCGACCAGGCGGGCGAGGCATGGCGCGCGCTCGGCGGCGGGAGAAGTGTTCTGGAGCGTGCACTCGATCTCGAGATGGAGATCTCCGTGCTGGTGGCGCGCCGCCCCGGCGGCGAGAGCGTGGTGTACGCTCCCTCGTGCAACAAGCACACGAACGCGGTCCTCGACTGGGCGGTGATCCCCGCCCCGGTTTCCGACGATGTGGCGCGCCGCGCCACGGAGATCGGTCTGGGCATCGCCGAGCAGCTCGACGTGGTGGGCCTCCTCGTGACGGAGATCTTCGTCCTGCGCGATGGCCGCGTGATGGTGAACGAGCTGGCGCCGCGGCCGCACAACAGCTTCCATCACACCGAGCTTACCGTGCTCACCAGTCAGTTCGAGCAGGCGGTGCGAGCGGTGTGCGACCTTCCGCTCGGATCGCCCGAGGTGCTTCGGCCGTGCGCCATCTCGAATCTCTTCGGAGATCTCTGGCTGGGCGACGCGCCCCCGCCATGGCCGCTCGCGCTCGAGTTGCCGAGCGTGAAGATCCATCTCTACGGCAAGTCGCCCCGTCCGGGGCGGAAGATGGGTCATGTCGGGGCCTCCGGGCGCACTACGGAGGAGGCGGTGGAGCTGGTGCGCGAAGCACGCAAGCGGCTGCGGAGCGGGAAGCGCTGAGCGTCCGGTGCGCGCCTTGCAAGCGATTCTCGCAACTCCAACCCCATCCTACATGCGAGTACTACATCTATCAGCCGTCGTGGTCGCGGCCGCGGCACTCGGCTGCACCAGGGGAGCAGTCGTCCAGACCGCGCCCGCGCGTACGATCGCGCACGCCGATCTCTCCGACGCGTCGGGGCAGCCGGTGGGATCCGCCACACTTACACAGACACCGCACGGCGTCCTGATCTCGGCGCAACTGCACGATCTGCCACCCGGCCAGCACGCCTTCCACATCCATGCCGTGGGAAAGTGCGAGCCGCCATTCACGTCCGCGGGACCGCACTTCAACCCCACCAGCAGGCAGCATGGAATCGAGAATCCGGCCGGGATGCACGGCGGCGACATGCCCAACTTGACGGTTCCGGAGAGCGGGACGATTCAGTTCCAGGTGTTGAACCCGATGGTGTCCATCGCCGAAGGCGGCGACCGGCTCCTCGATGACGACGGCGCGGCGCTGGTGCTCCATGCCACCGCCGACGACTACGTCTCCGACCCGGCCGGGAATGCCGGAGCGCGGATCGCCTGCGGCGTGATCACTGGCGGCTAGGATCCCACACGGCGCGGCGTGCCCTCGCGCGCGCCGCCCGCCTCACGCAGAGCAGCAGCGAACCGACGTACGATCTCCCCGGCCGGCTCCACTCCGTGGATGCCGGCCACGCTTTTCCCGGCCTGCCAGTAGTCACGCGCCGATTCACCGAGCGAAGCACGCTTGAGCTGTCGAAAGGAGCGCAGGGTGTAGAACCCCCGCATCCAGTGCTTCGTCCGCCGATTGCGTAGCAGCCACCGCGCCAGCGAGCCTGCTTTCGTCCCGATGCGCTCTATGTAGGGCGTGCGTATCACCGAAACCGGCACACCGGTGATCCTCTCGGTGAGCACAATGTCCTCCGGAATCGCATCCACGATCGCGCGCTTGTACTCGTCGGTTGCGTGGCACTCGGTGGTCGCGATGAAGCGCGTCCCCATCTGCACTCCATCGTAGCCCGCACGCAGCGCGCTGACGAAATCCTCCTCGTCGCCTATGCCGCCAGCGCAGATCAGCGGCACGCCGAGGTCACCCAACTCCTCGAGCAGCACTTCAGCGCTCTTCGGCCCGGCGTGGCCGCCGGCCCTGTCGTTCACGGCGATGAGCCCATGCACACCGCCGTCGAGCGCCTTGCTGGCCCACTTTCGCTCGGTGGCGTCGTGGTAGACGATCCCGCCTACCGCGCTCACTCGTTCCACCACCCAACGTGGATTGCCGAGCGATGTGATGAAGAAGCGGACGCCCTCTTCCAGCGCTACATCTATCCATCGCTCCATCCGCTCACGGTACATGCGCGACGACTGTTCGATGAGCGCGTTCATCCCGATCGGACGGTCGGTGAGCCGGCGGATGAAGCGGAGCCCTTCGCGGAATTCGTGGCCATGCACGTAGATCATGGAAACCGGCTGCACGACACCCAGCCCGCCTGCCTCGGACACTGCCGCTACCAGCTCCGGATTGCTGCACGGGTACATGGCGCCGCAGATGAGCGGAACTTCGACTCCCGCCTGTTCGGTAAAAGGGGTGGTCAGCTCCATCGTGTCAGGCGCCGCCGGCTTTGCCGCTCGTGCTGTTGCTGTTACTGTTGCTGTTACTGTTGCCGTTGCCGCCACTTCGCGTGGCGGCGTCGCTGCGACTCCACTCCGGTGCGCGCTGGAGAGTGTCCGACTCGGAACGATCCTCGCGCGGCCCCACCAACCAGCGCGCCGTCGCCCTCGCCACCACATCCCCGGTCGAGTCGTACACGAGCGACTGTATCGAGTGCTCACCCTCGACCGACGCGTCTACGGGCGGCGCGGTACACTCGGCGCTGAGCCGGCCGCGCGCCTTCTTGAGATACTCGATCGAGAAGGCAGTCACGATGGAGCGCGAATTCTCCGGAAGCGCGACGATCATCGCCAGCCCGCTCGTCACCTCCGCCAGATTCGCGAGCGCTATGGCATGAATGGAATGCAGGTGATTGCGGACGGCACGGCGATCGCGCATCGAGACTCGTGCATAGCCGGGCCGCAGCTCTTCCACGCCCGGCCGCACGCTGCCGGTGTACGGCACGGAGAAACCGAGCAGCCGGCTGTAGATCCACTTCCCGCCGGGAAGTGGACTCAGTGTGCGCCAGAGTCGTAGTAGCCGCGCACCTGGCGCCGGTGTGGATGGCATC
>DASSOX010000275.1:0-11227 GCA_035700125.1 Gemmatimonadaceae bacterium | reverse complement strand
CTTGTAGAACTCCTCGCCGTAGCCCGTACTCCCCCTGTAATCGGGCGTGATTATCACGTAGCCGCGCTGCACGGCCTCGCGGATGAACGGGAGGTAGTCGGCGGTCATGTCGCTGTGCACCCCGCCGTGCACCCACACCATGGCCGCGTGTCCCTTCGCCCCGCGCTTCTGGAGCGGCGCGAAGACGTAGGCGGGAATCTCCATCCCGTCGACTCGGCTCTTGTACGTGACCTTGCGGAACTCCATCACGCCTTTGCTGCGTGCAGCGAAGATGCTGTCGGTGGCGCGCTTCACCGCCATGTCGCGATCGCAGCGACAGGTCGGGAGATCAGCGGGGTTCTTGCTGACGTAGAGCTGCCGCGCGCGCGTGGTATCCATCACCACGCGCTGACGCTGGCGCCTCTGTTGAGCAGGAGCCCCCTGCGCAGCCGTGGACGACTGCGCAGAGGGTTGCTGCGACGTGGTCGACTGACGCGTCGCGCATGCCGCGAGCGGCAGCGCGACCGCAGTCGCGATGAGCGCGCGTACGCGCCGCATCGCTCGACTGCTCATCGCGCGGCCGTGCGGCCGGCCGACTCGATCTATGGCCATGCTGGTCATGGACAACGCTCCAGCGCCGTGGGGCACGCTTCCTCATCCGGCTCCGGCGCGCTGCCGTTGCCACCGGGTCCACCGAACGTGTACAGCGGAAGCTGAAGCGTCCCGAGCTCACGACCCGGAACTGGGAGCTGGATGAAGGTATTCGCGGGTAGCGACTGCCAGCCCCGCGCATCCATGAACGCGGTGATGCCGCTCACGCCGGCGCCCTCGATGCGCTTCTCGTAGCGCAGCGCATCCCAGAGGCTGCCGCAGTCGCCGTTCATCTTGCGAGGCACGCACCCCTGTTCATCCGGCGGACCGTCGATGGTCACCGGTGGAAGTCCGCCATTCGCTACGCGTGTCTCGTTGATCAGTGGCACAGCTTCCTCCGGACGGCCCAGACGGATGAGCGCCTCGGCCTTCAGAAGATGCATCTCGGACACGGTCAACGAGGGTAGTGCACCGGTCTCCCAACTGTCGCCGGTGCCGAAGCGGTGGTAGTAGTACCACGAGTAACGCCACGTTCCACGCGCGGCCGACCCGATGTTGGCCTGGTAGAAGCCCATGTACTTCCCCGGCGCGTCGGGATCGCCGGTGGCGTGTATCCGCTGATCAGTGGTTTCGATCTTGAACGCGTGACGATCGTTGAGCGGCGTGGCCAGCCAGGTAACGTATGCATCGGTGGAGTCTGCCGGGCCGATGAGCCAGTTGCTCGGACGGCCAAAATCGCTCGGCGGACCGCTTCGCTTGCGTGCAAGGAGACGCTTCCAGTCATCCCAGAGAATGTCGGGCTGCGCCACCGGGGCGAAGTCGCTCGTGATCCCTGCATCGACGCGGCGGATGACCTCTTCCCAGTCGACCGCTGCCCGCTCCGCGCGGGTACGCGGAGTGTACGCGAGAATGCGAGCGGCGAAAGAGTTGGCGAGTCTGGCTAGGCCGTCCTGATCCATTTCCTGAAAGAGCCAGGAATCTATAGGAAGTGTGAAATCACTCCGCTCCGCGATCGCGATGGACGAATCGAGTTCCGCGAGCGCTGCCTCCTCGACTTCCGGATAGGGATGGAATACCGGAGCGGAAATCGTGTCCACGGCAAGATGCTCATCCACGATGAATGCCTGGTCGAAATACATCCCGAGATATCCGTGCGAGATCCCCTGAATGAACTTGCCCACCGCCCGCGCCCGCGCCGTGCGGTCCTCATCGCCGATCACGAGACCGGAGTCGATCGCGATGAGAGCATCGTTCACCGGCGAGATCGCACCGTACAACCCGTACCACGGAGTCTCGGCGACGTTGTTCCGCGCGTTCACCGGCGAGTTGTTCCACGCCGAGCGCGGTTCGGCTGACGTCTCGAACTGGCCGAAGTCGGCGAAGCTCGAGGTGATCTCGTGCGCCATCGTGGAGAACGCCCACGATGGATAATCGTTGTGGCCACCCACCTCGAACCAGGTTCGGAACGCACTGCTCACGAACGACTCGACGGACGTCGCTTCCTTGGTGGCTCTTTCGCGATCGGGCTCGTTGGGGTTGGTCACCGCCAGTTCCTGGCACGCCCCGAGCAGCAGCACCAGAAGCGGGATCAGTTTCTTCATGTTAGTCCTCTGTTGGTCGCCAGGGATCCGACGCTCGACGAGCGCCGGATAGTCGACACTCACCTAGAAGTTGATCTCGATGCTGCCCGTGATCGTGCGGTAGCGCGGATAGTCGAAGCTGTCGAGGCGAACGATCGTGCCGCCCACCTCCGGGTCGTAGCCGCCGTACGGCGTGGACGTGAAGAGGTTGCGGCCGATCAGCGACAGCGACGCTCCCTTCACTCCCAGACGGGCGATCTTGTCGATCACACTCGAAGCGACGCGGTAGCGCACCGACACCTCGCGAAGCTTCACGAAGCTCGCGTCCTCCACGAAGTAGTCGGTGGGATCGTTGGCGGCGTAGAGATTCACGTAGTAGTCGACGGGCTTCTTCAGCTCTTCCCGCTTCCCGGCCTGGTCCACGTCGGCGCTGCGGCCGTACTGATACATGCGCTGATTGGTCTGGTTGTAGACCTCGCCGCCCACGTTGGCATCGACCAGCGCGTAGAAGTCGAAGTTCTTCCAGGTGACCTGGTTGGAGATGCCCCAGTGGAAGTCGGGGTTGCCATCTCCGATGCGTACGACCGCCGCGTTCCCCTCGGCGTCGACCTGCCGGATCGGCATTCCCCACTGATAGTTCTGCGACCCGATCGTGGTGCCGGTGCCCCAGAGCTTTTTCGACTCTCCCTCGGTGTAGGAGTTGCCGTCACCGACCCACACCAGCAGGCCCTCATCGTTCCGCTGGAACTCCGAAGCGTGCCCCTGTGCATCGGCGGGAAGCTCGCTCGTGCCATTGATGAAGTGGAAGCCGTACATTGCGCCGAGCGTCTCGCCGGCGCAGCGGAAGGCGATCGTGTTCGTCGTGTAGCACGAGCGATCGAATTCGGTGATCTTGTTGCGCGAGCGGTCGAAAACGAGGCCGACGCGCCAGCTCAGGTTGGGGCGGCGCAGCACGTCCGCCTGCAGGGTGGCTTCCCACGTATTCCCCTCGACCGTGCCGGCGTTCTGCCACTGCGACGTGTAGCCGAAGAGGGCGGCGAGCGGCACCTGCACGAGCTGATCCTCCACTACCGTGTTCGCGCGCGTGATTTGCAGCGAATACCGGTCCTTGACGATGAGGTCGAGACCTATCTCCGTCTCGGTCGCGAGCTCCGGCTTCAGGAACCTGTTGCCGAGCGTCTCCTTGACCACGCCGCCGGCGGAGGTGAAGGAGAAGGTCTCGAACTGGTCGGCAAAGCTCGGCCGCCCGCCCGCCGTACCACGCGAGTAGCGCGGCTTGAATTCGGTGATCGCCGCGAAGGGCCACCACGACTCCTCCGCCATGCGCCACGAAGCGCTGGCCCTGTAGTAGGTGTTCCACCGCTCCTCGGGTCCGAAGAGCGAGCTGCCGTCGCGACGGACCAGGCCATCGAAGATGTACTTGCCGAGGTAGTCGGCGCCGAGCGTGACGAAGTAGCCGGTGGAACGGACCGTCTCGTACTCCGAGGAGAGCTGGCGTTCGGTGGCGTTGTCCAGACTTCGCACGCCGGGTGTGGCGAGGATCGAGCCAGTGGCGTCGGTCACCTGGTTGTTCGAGCGCTCCACGAGCGCGCGCAGCGTGCTGCGTACGGTGAAGGGACCAGCCCTTCCGATGAGATTGGCGCTGGCCGATGCGTTGAGTGCGTCGGTGGTGGCGGCCGTCTCGGAAATCTCGCCGGGTCCACCACCGGGTCCACCAAAGCCCTCGGTCTTGATGCCCTGATCGAGGAAGAAGTTGACGCGCCGGTCGGAGCGGTCGTAGCTGACATCCGCATCGAAGGTGAGCCAGTCGAGCGGCGTGTAGTACGCGCCGATGCTTCCCTGTGTACGCGTGCGCTTGCGTTCGTTGTCTTCCGTGGCGAGCACATAGAGGGGGTTCTCCTCACG
Source organism: Gemmatimonadaceae bacterium (assembly GCA_035700125.1). GTDB lineage: Bacteria > Gemmatimonadota > Gemmatimonadetes > Gemmatimonadales > Gemmatimonadaceae > JADGGM01. The sequence continues at coordinate 7,172 of DASSOX010000275.1, read as the reverse complement.
ACCTTCCGGGTCGCCCTGGAAGATGTACGGCGTGCCGTCGGGGTCGGGTACGAGCAGATTGACGTCCGGCGCCTGGTTGATCAGGTCGAAGAAGGTGTCGCCGTAGAGCTCCTGCCGCTTCGAAATGTTGTGGTATCCGCTGAAGGAGAGGCGGAGATCGTCGCGCGGACGCGTATCGAGATTTATACGGAAGTTGGTCTGGTCGTATGCGCCGCTGTTGAGCACCACGCCGTCATCCTTCCTGGTGGCGGCCGCCATCAGCCAGTTCGTCTTCCCCGTGTTTTGCGCGATGGTGATCGAGTTCTTGAAGTACTGCCCAGGATCGAAGAAGCGATCCACCTGATCGTAGATCGGATCGGGATAGGGATTGTCCTGGAAGCGCTTGAAGACCGAGTCGGCCACGCGGTCCGAGCGGTCAACCGCATTGCCATCCTCGTCGATGTACTGGCCCGACGCGTTGGTCATGTAGTAGTGGTACTTCGCCCAGTTGATCTTGCCGCCGAGCGAGTTGTCGCCGTACTCGGAGCGGAGAGTCACGCGCGGCGGACCCTCGGGAAGAGAGGAACCGCGCTTGGTCTTGATCGAGATGACGCCGGCCGATGCGCGAGAGCCGTAGAGCGATGCGGCAGCCGCACCCTTCACAACCTCGATGCTCTCGATGTCGAGGGATTCCAGATCCGCGCTGGCGCCGCCAAATGCATCGCTCTGGATCACACCGTCGACGATGATGAGCGGGGTGTTCGACTTGTTGATGCTCGTCGGCGAGCGAAGCATGATGTTGGTGCCGCTCCCCGGCTGCCCGCTGGGTACGACGGTGACGCCTGCCACCTTGCCCTGGATCGTCTCGATCGCGTTGCTCGCGGGCACGGGCGCGTCGGCCGCATCCACGCGACCTACGGTGAATGGTACGCGGGTACCGCTGGTGGGATCGACGACGCCAGTGGTCACCACCGCCTCGAGAGTCAGCGCGCTGGCCATCAGCGCGATGTTCACTGTCGCGGTGCCGTTGGCTGTCACGTTTACCCCGGGGATGTTCCTGGGCGAGTAGCCGATACGCCGCGTCTGCAGAGTGTGCGTTCCGACCGGGACTCTTTCGATCGAGTAGCGCCCCTGCGCGTCGGTGAGGCCGCCCAGCCGGGTGCCCGCAACCGCCACGGATACCGCGCTGAGCGGCTGACCCGTGCCGGAGTCGGTGACCACACCGGTTATCCGGCCGGTCGCCGCCTCCTGCGCGCGGGAAGATGGTGTGAGAGCGGCCAGCGCGAGCAACGCGAAGGCGAGCGCCATCGCGGTGGATCGATGGTGTGATCGAGGAGTCCTCGCGATGCCACTTGCGCGGACGGGAGCGGGATGGAACATCTTGCCTCCAATGTGCACGGGGGCCGAGCGGCTACTTCGGGGATTGAAGGAACTGAGGTAGGGAGTTCGCTACGAGCGGCGGCCCAGAGACCTGAGCAGATGGTGCGCGGGCTGCGGCCATGGCCGAGGCTGGTGCGGCACTTACAATCCTACGGCGAGCGCGCCCAGCCGCAAGTGTCTCGCGGAAAAAATGCAACCAGGTTGCGGCGGATAAGCGGCGGCGCGGAGCATTGCGTGCTTCGCGCCGCCGAACCAGTAGCCGCATGCCAGTACCGTCATCCCCTGCACCGCGCTAGAGTGTCGTGGTGGATCGCAGACGATTCGATAACCCCTGGCCCGGCACGCAACCCCCGCACGACTGGCGCGACATCCTGCGCTGGAGCCGCGAGCGCGGCTGGTTTCCGCGAATCTCGCGCGCCAGCACTCCTCACTTCGAGCGCGCGACGCCCGCCTTTCACTCACCGCGTGCGGCGCGCGACACACTCTCGGCAACCTGGATCGGGCACTCCACGGTGCTGGTGCAGATGGGTGGGCTGAACATTCTCACGGACCCCATCTGGAGCGAACGCGCCTCGCCGTTTCGCCTGCTCGGTCCGCGCCGCGTGATGCAGCCGGGCGCCGCGCTCGAGTCGCTCCCGCCGCTCGACATCGTGCTCCTCTCGCACAACCACTACGACCATCTCGATTCGCGCACCGTGCGCCGGCTCGCGCGCCTGCATCCCGACGCGCACTGGATGGCGCCGCTCGGTCTCACTCCACTCCTCCGCCGCTTCGGCGTGCGGAAGCTCACGGAGCTCGGCTGGTGGGAGGAGGTGGACGTTCGGGATGCGCGGATCGCATGCACGCCCGCGCGCCACTTCAGCGCGCGCGGCTTCACCGATCGGATGCGCACCCTCTGGTGCGGCTGGACCGTGCGTGCAGCCGGCCACGCGCTCTACTTCGCCGGCGATACCGGCTACCACCCCGAATTCGCGAGGATAGGCGAGCGCTATGGACCGTTCGACATCGTACTGATCCCGATCGGCGCCTATGATCCGCGCTGGTTCATGGAACGCGTGCACCTGGATCCCGAGCAGGCCGTGCGCGCGTACCTCGATGTGAGCGGCGAGAGTCTCGATGCGCCGGGTGCGCCGCGGCCGCCCCGCATCGCGCTCGGCATCCACTGGGGCACGTTCAAGCTCACCGACGAGCCGATGGACGAGCCCCCCAAGCGGACGCTGGCCGCCTGGAGGGCCGTAGCGCTTCCAGAAGAAGAGCTGTGGATCCTGCGGCACGGCGAGACGCGCGAAATCGAGCTCGGGCACGTCTGACCGCGCCGGGACACTACCGACTCGCGCGTCACGCGAGCGCGGAACGGGCCCGGCCGGACCGGCTCCGCGCAGTCGTACTCCCGTGCTTCAGTGCGACGAGTTCTTCGTGTGTGGATGCTTCCCGAGTTGGTGCCAGTCCGACTCTTCCACGTTCACTCCGTAATGCTCGGCCGCCTTCTTTATGTTCGAGAACGCCAACTCCCGCTCCTTATCCGACACGCCGTCCACCTGATCGAATCTGGCGAGCGCGTTCTGGACGTGGCTGGCGTCGGTCAGCGGTTCCTTGCGCTGCTTCGGAAAAGCGAACGCGTCATCGGGAAGATCTTCACGCTCTTCGCTGTCGAGCTTTCCATGCTCCGTATGGGGCTTCCAGGTAGCTTTCTCAGCCATCGACTTCTCCTGTGAAATCCATAGGGGAATGGATGCAGGGGATGTGCCGGTATCTGCTCCCTGTCCCCTGTCCCCTGGCCCCTTCGGCGCTTTTCACTCCCTCACGTACTTCCCGAACAACACCTCCAATTCCCGCTCCGGATCAGTGGCGAGGCCGCTGTGGATGGGGGAGGACTGGATGACGTCGGAGCGAGGGGCGGTGATCCAGTGGAAGCGCTCGGAGGGTGGCGCGAGGGCGAGGGGGCCGGCGTTCGGGTCGCCCTCGGCGATCGCCTTGCACGAGCGGAGATAGCGCCCGAGGAGCTCGACATCCACGGTGGGAGCGATGGCGCGGAGCGCTGCGCGATCGGTGAGGACGCGAAGGCCGATGAAGCCTGCGGTGCGCGCGTGGAGAACCACGCCTACCGGAGTGAAGGCGCCGAGGTGGACCTGGGGGACCACGCGGAGCACGGCGAAGTCGTAGGAGACCCAGTCGTTGGCGCTCATCGCCGGGCAGAGAGGCGGCGCGGCGGCTCGCTGAGAAGCTGTTCGCGTGCGGAGATGGCTGCGCTCACGAAATCGCGCGGCGATCGGAGGCGCGTGAGCAGGTACGAGCGGTAGCGCTCGCGAAGAACGTCCGGAGAGGGCGCGTCCCTGTCCAGCGGCGGCGCGGCGAGGAGCGCATCCGGGATGGCGGCGAGCACACCGTCCACGACATCCGCCGACAACTCCTTCGACATCGCAGCATCGGCCGCCGCGAGATCGCCGCTCTGTGCCAGCAGGACGTGCTGCTTCACGAGAGTGAAGGGACTCCTGGTGCGCGCCTCGTTCACCGAGCTCCAGTCGTGGTGCGCGTAGAGCGCGGCGCCATGATCGATCAGCCAGGGCTTCCGCTCCCAGACGAGGATGTTCGGGTTGCGGTGGGTGCGATCCGGGTTCGTGAGAAGAGCATCGAACCAGACGATGCGAGCCGCCAGCTCCGCGCTCACCAGATCGCCAGCCGCTCCCGGATCGAAGTTGAAGGCGCCGTTCAGGTAGCGGACACCGACGTTCACACCGTGGCTCGCTCTCAGAAGGTCCTGGATTTCGGGATCAGGTTCGCTCCGGCCGAAGGGAGGCGGCACTTCGACTATCGCCAGCTCCGGCGTCGGAAGATCGAGCGCACGGGCCAGGAGCCCTGCAATCAGCTCCGCTACGAGCGCCTTCGCTCCCTGTCCCGCGCCGCGAAACTTCACCACGAACAGGTCGCCGCTCGACATCTCCACCACCGCCGGAAGCGAACCGCCCTCACGCAACGGTTGGACGTAGCGAGTGGCGGTGAGGATGGGGAGCTCGGTCATGGCGCTCGGGGACGAAGGTGGTGGCGCTCGCCGCATGGGGCTCGGCGAGCGCCCACCGGACTACTTCGAGATCGCGACCGGCTGCACGTCGAGGTGCAGGTTGTGGTTGATGCGGAGGCCGGCGACCCCCTCGGAAGGAACGTCCTTCTTCGCTACAGCCGCCACGAGCTTCCCGTTCACCAGGAAGTGCGCGGTATCGGGCGCGAAGTGGACCTTGATGTCGTAGCTCGCCTTCCCCGTAGAATCCTCCTTGGGCACGTTCGGGCTCGCCGTCCACGGCACGATGGTCGTGGTCTTGTCGCCCTGACGCGTCTTGATGAGGTACTCGCCCGTACCGCGAACTATGAAGTAGCCGTACTGCTGTGCGGCGCGATCGTCGAGGTGATGAGCGCCGAAGAAGACACCGTACGCCTCGGGGTGCGCCGGCTTCTCGAGCTGCTGGATGGTGGTGCTCACCGCGTACACGCCGCTCGCGCTGTCCTTCGGTGCATAGATGATGTGCGCGGGCCCGGTCTTCACCTCCCAGTCACTGCCGGAAGTGGTATAGCTGACGGCCGACACGTCGGCATCGGGCTTGTCGGTGAGCGCTACGTACCCCTGCGGTACGCCGCCTCCGCTCTGCGCGACGTCGGGGTCTCTCTCCGCCGCCGCTGCCGCGCCGGTGGAGTCTGTGGCTGCATTGGCGCCGTCCTTCCCGGCGCACGCCGTCACGAACAGCGCCAGCGCGACCAGCTTCAAGGTCGTCATACGCACCTGAGGTACCTCTCTTTCGAAGGGGTGAATGGAGTGGGGAATATAGGGGGGAGGGCAAAAAGGAGAAAGCAGAAAGCGGAAGGCAGAAAGCAGTAACGGCTCGCAGGGCGAGGGCCCTCCATTCCGAGGCGGTTCACTGCTCTCCGCTCTCTGCCTTCTGCTTTCTTCGACCCTCCCCTCCCGCTCGCCCGAAACTTGCCATGCACGATCGGGTTGCGCCGGTCCTACTACTCACACGGAGTGCATGTATGGCTACGACCAGGAAGTCGTCTCGCGGAAACTCGAGGGCGAAGTCGGCAAGACGGAAGTCGACGGCGCGTAAGGGAGCGACCAGTCGAAGCACGGGACGCAAGAGCACGAGCCGCACGCGCTCGACATCGAAGAGCGGTGCATCGCCGAGGAAGCGCGCGACGAGCACGCGGAAGCGGAGCACTGCGGCGAAGAAGAGTACCAACGGGAGAACGCGCGGCGGCGCGCGGAAGCGGAGCACGAGCACGGGACGGAAGAAGACCGCAACGACAAGGAAGAGCGCCGCGCGGAAGAACGCGTCCAAGAAGAGTGCTACCAGGAAGAACGCTGCCAGGAAGAGCGCTGCCGGCAGGAAGAGCTCTGCCAGAAAGAGTACTTCGAAGAAGGGTACGGCGAGAAAGAGCTCGGCCAGGAAGAGTTCCGGCCGGAAGAGCTCCGCGCGGAAGCATACGTCGAGAGCGAAGAGCGCGGCGACCCGCGCCCGAAAGACGCTCGCCAAGCCGGCCAGACGGGTGAAGGTCGTGGCTACCGAGGTGATAGTTCAGGCGCGGGATGCCGGGCGCGCCGCGGTGGAAGAGGCGAGATCGCTCGGCGAGCGTGTCAGCGAAGCGACGAGCGACCTGGTAGAGCGCGTGACCTGAGGTCGTCGCGCTCGACTCTCGCTTCGATCCACTCGGTCACTAACTCGGCGACTCGCTCCTTGCAGTAGTCGGCGGTGATCACGTGGCCGCAGTCGGAGAGCCACTCGAGTCGTTTGTCCTCGGCACCGAGCACTTCGAAACAGCGCTCGGCCGCGGCCATGGAGATGCGGTAGTCCTCACGCGACTGAACGTAGAGGGTAGGCACGTGCACCTGGGGGAGTCGTGAGCGTGCACGCTCGGTGACCCGTACGAGCTGCGCGATGGAGCGCGGTGAAACTGCACGATAAGAGAGAGCGGCGGCGTGCGCTTCTGGGTCGTATATGGAGCGCGGGTCGCCGCCTCTCATGTAGGGCAGCAGCAATCCAGCCGCAGGGGCGGCGAGCGCCATCGCGCGCACCGAGCGAGGCGGCTCCAGGTATGGGGCCAGCAGCACCAGCGCGCGCAGGTCGCGCTCCTCCGAGGCGAGGAGCGCGGCGAGCGCGCCGCCCATCGAGAGTCCCACGATCGCCACGCGCTCGTCGCGCTCACGCAGACTGTCGAGCGCGCGTCTCGCTTCGGCGATCCATTCGGCTTCTCCGGAAGCTTGGAAGTCGCGAAGCGTGCGCCCGTGGCCGGGGAGGAGAGGGGCGTACACGGCGAAGCCGCGCTCGTAGAGTCGCTTCGCCAGGAAGGCGATGCTCTGCGGCGAGTCGCCGAAACCGTGGAGGAGAAGAACGGCGCCCGCAGGCGACGCAGGATACAGCGCGATCGGCTCGGTGCCGGGCACTATCCCGCCGGACCCTACCGGTAGCCTCACACTTGTAGAGCGCTCGACGTGGGAGATCCATGCCGCGCGCCACACGAACGCGGCCACGAGCACGGCGGCCAGCACGAGCAGCATCATACGCTGAATCGTGTGATGCTGCCCGCGTCCGCACAAGCGGCAGGTGTGTCAGGCGTCTACCGCGCGCTCCTTCTGCGTGTCCGCGCGCTCATCGTACACCACGATCCCGCCGCGCTGACCGGGCTGCGCGAGACGCGATGCGAGGCGGTCCACGTCGGCGATAACCAGACCATTACCGTCGCGCTGTACGAGACCTTCCGACGACAGGCGACCGAGGACGAGCGAGATGGACTCGCGCGTCGCACCCACCAGCTCACCCAACAGCCGA
>DASSOX010000274.1:0-5549 GCA_035700125.1 Gemmatimonadaceae bacterium | reverse complement strand
TCTACCATGGTCAAAGCCATGGTAGATCCCGCGCGACATTATTGACCCGACCCCGCCGTTCCAGCGAGTGCCAGCGAGTCGCGCGCCTGCATCAGGAGCGTGAACGAGTGCAGCCGCGCGGCATGGTCGTAGATGGGCGATGAGACGATCAGCTCGTCGGCACCGGTGCGCTCCGTGAACTGCGAGAGGATATCGCGCACCTCGTCGGGCCCTCCCACGATGGACGCGGCGAGGTTCTCCTCTATCTGCGCGCGCTCCCACGCCGGGATCTGTGACTCGAAGTCGGCGACGGGCGCCGGCATGCGACCCGGATGTCCGCGACGGATGTTGACGAACATCTGCTGGAGCGACGTGAACAGCAGGCGCGCCTCATCCGCGGTGTCGGCGGCCACCACGTTCACCCCGAGCATCACGTACGGCTTCTCCAGCGCCCCCGGCCTATCCGAAGGTGTGAAGCGCTCACGGTAGAGAGCTATGGCATCGAACATCATGCGTGGCGCGAAGTGCGACGCGAAAGCGTACGGCAAGCCGAGTGCTGCAGCGAGCTGCGCGCCGAAGAGACTCGATCCAAGTATCCAGATCGGAACGCGCAGCCCCGCTCCTGGTACAGCGCGCACCGTTTGCCCCTCCTCGGCCGGCTCGAAGTAGTACATCAGCTCGACCACGTCCTGTGGAAAGGTGTCCGCTGCCCTCGGGTCGCGGCGGAGCGCACGCGCAGTAGCCAGGTCCGAGCCAGGCGCGCGGCCGAGTCCGAGATCGATGCGCCCAGGGTGGAGCGCCGCGAGTGTACCGAACTGCTCGGCGATCAGGAGCGGCGCGTGGTTGGGGAGCATCACGCCTCCCGCACCGACGCGGATGGTGGAAGTTCCCGCCGCCACATGCGCGATGACCACCGAGGTAGCCGCGCTGGCGATACCGGTCATGTTGTGATGCTCGGCCAGCCAGAATCGGCGATAGCCGAGCCGCTCGGCGTGGCGCGCGAGATCGAGCGAGTTGGCGAGCGCGTGGGAGGCATCGCTCCCCTCGGCGATGGATGCGAGATCGAGAATGGAGAGAGGGATCATCTTTCGACCATGTTGCGCTGAAGCTGTAGCGCCGGAGTCGGCGCGCTCATGACATCGGATTCCTGAATTGCATAACGCGCGCGAGCGAGGTTAGGTGCCCGTTGGCGAGCATTGCTCTTCTTCTGACCGCCGGCTTTCTTCCACGGGATATGACCATATCCGAACAATCGCGGGGAGACCGTCGCCCGGTCGCGTCGGTAGCCACCCCCTTCCTGGCGCTCGATCCCGAGCGGATGGAGCGCAACATCACCCGCCTCGAGAACCGCCTGGAGAAGCTTGGCGTCGCGCTCCGCCCGCACATGAAGACGCACAAGTCGCTCGAGGTGGGGAAGCGGATGTCCCGCGGAATCTCCCCCATCACCGTCTCCACGCTTCGCGAAGCCGAGGAGTTTGCGCGCGCCGGCTTCCGCGACATCACCTACGCGGTCGGGATTGCGCCCTCGAAGCTGGATCGGGTGGAGGCTTTTCGGCGAAGCGGCGTTGACCTGTCCGTGATCATTGACAGCGTCGAGCAGGCAGAAGCGGTAGCGGATGCTTCGCGTCGGAGCGGCGATCGCATCCCGGCGCTCATAGAGATCGATGCCGATGGTCATCGCGCCGGACTCACGCCCGACGATCCGGCGATTCTCGAGGTGGCGCGCGCGCTGGTTGACGGCGGCGCGGAGCTGCGGGGGGTGCTCGTGCACGCCGGCGAGTCGTACGGCTGCACCACGCCAGACGAGCTCGCGGCCGCTGCCGAGAACGAGCGCGCCGCTGTGGTGAGTGTAGCCGAGCGGCTGCGCGCGGCGGGGCACCCATGTCCCGTGGTCAGTGTGGGCTCGACTCCCACTTCGCACTTCGCGCGCAACCTCGACGGCGTGACGGAGGTTCGCGCCGGCGTCTACATCTTTCAGGATCTCGTCATGGCGGGGATCGGCGTGTGCGAGCTGGACGACATAGCGGTGTCGGTGGTGGCCACCGTGATCGGCCATCGCCCCGAGAAGGGGTGGATCATCACTGACGCGGGATGGATGGCGATGTCGCGTGATCGCGGAACCGCGTCACAAGCGGTGGATCAGGGATACGGTGTCGTGACTGCGATGGACGGCACACCGTTCGAGGACCTCATCGTGGCTCGCACTAGCCAGGAGCACGGCACAATGGCCATACGCCCCGGAAGCGCCGCATCGCTTCCGGAGCTTCCGGTAGGTACGCGGGTGCGCGTCTACCCGAACCACGCCTGCGCAACCACGGCGCAGCACGAGCGGTACGCGGTATTCCCCACGGGAAGCGACGAGGTCACCGCGGATTGGGAGATCTTCCGCGGCTGGTAAGGCGCTTACTCCTGCTCCTCGATGGCCGCCGCACGATCGTGCCATCGCTCCGGAGTCTCGGGCTTCACGAAGAGCGCCACCACCTCCGGGTGCGCGCTCCGCACGTCGCGCTCGATACGATTGACGCACGCCTCCACCTGCGGCGTGGACAGCTCATCCCTGAACTCGACGCTCGCGTTGGCCACCACCTGGGCGGGTCCGAGCTGGGCGGTGAGCACGGCGTTGACGTGCCGCACTCCCGGATCGGCGCTCGCTATCCGAAGGATCGATTCGCGCAGTTGCGGATCGGCCGGCTCGCCGATCAGCAGCCCCTTCGTTTCGCGTGCCAGCAGGATCGCCGCGATGGCCAGTACGAGGGAGATCCCGATGGACGCGACGCCGTCCAGCTTCGGGTCGTCGAGACGCTGTGAAGCGAAGATGCCGACCGCGGCGATGAGCAGACCGAGGAGTGCGGCGCTGTCCTCGAAGAGGACCGTAAAGACGCTGGGATCCTTGCTCTTTCGGAACGCCTCCAGGTAGCCCATTTCGCCCTTGCGATCGCGCACGTTGCGCAGAGAGATGACCCAGGTGATTCCCTCGAGCACGAACGCGACACCGAGGACGATGTAGCTGACGGTGGCGTCGGTGATCGCTTCGGGGTGCCTGATGTGCGACACGCCTTCGTAGAGCGAGACGCCGGCACCGAGCGCGAAGACGAGCAACGCGACGATGAAGTTCCAGAAGTAGAGCTCGCGTCCGTGGCCGAAGGGGTGAGTTCGGTCGGGCGGCTTGCCGGCGCGATGGAGTCCGTAGAGAAGGAGAACCTCGTTGGTGGTATCCACGAGCGAGTGAACCCCCTCGCTCAGCATCGCCGAGCTGCGTCCCAGGAACGCCGCGACGAATTTGCTGATCGCGATGAGCAGATTGCCGGCGAGCGCCGCGTAGATCACTACGCGCGAGCCTGATTCGTGGGAGGAAGATCGCACGTCGCTCTGAATAGCAAGGACGTCGCCATCCCGCGTGGATGGGCGCTCTTCGCCTTGCGCTGCGACGCAGCCGCGTGGGCATGCGAAGCCCGCCGGGCAGCGCGGCTACGGCGCGATGTCCAGCCGTCGCTCCAGCTCTTCGCGCCGCGTCCTGCTCACTCTCAGCCGTGTGCCACCCTTGAGCTGTACCTCGTAGTCGCCTCCGGCGCCGCGGTAGAAGGTGTCCACAAGAGCGAGCCGCACTATCACCGAACGGTGAATGCGCATGAAGCGCGCGGGATCGAGTCGCTCCTCGAGCGTCTGCATCGATTCGCGTATGACGTAGCGTCGCTCCCCCACGTGCAGTTCGGCGTAGGGGCCACTGGCGACGATGTAGTCCACCTCCTTGACGGGTACGACGCGCACCTTCCCCCTCGTTTCCACCGCGATGCGCTCGAGATAGTGATGGTCGGCGCCGCTGCCGGTGCGCGAAGCTGGACCCGCGTCGCTGGACGACCCGCTCCGGCCCTGCAGGAGCGCGACCAGCTTCTCGCGCAGCCGGCCGAACTCTCGCAATTCGATCATCCGGCGCGCGCGTGCGAAGGCCTGCTCGAAGCGTTCGTCGTCGAAGGGCTTCACGAGGTAGTCGAGCGCGGCGAGCTCGAAGCCCTGCAGCGCGTACTGGTCGAAGGCGGTGACGAAGATCGTTGGCGGCATGGCGTCGGGGCCGACCGCGCGCACCACGTCGAGCCCCGTCATCCCGGGCATCTGGATGTCGAGGAAGACGAGATCGGGGTGCAGCGATCGGATGGCTTCCACGGCTGCCGCTCCGTCCGCGGCCGTGCCAACCAGCGCCGCGCGATCCTCGTGCGCGAGCAGATCCTCCACGCGCTGCCTCGCGAGTGGCTCGTCGTCCACCACGAGCACGCGGATCGGATCGGGATCAGCCATCGCACGCACCTCAGCGCGTTGCCGGAACGCCGGCAACGTAAAGGTCGCTCCGCGTGTGGTACGGCACCCTGACTTCAGCCATGGCGCCGCCATCCCCGGTGCGTCGAAGCTCGAAGCTCTGAGCATCGCCGTAGAGCTGCTGCAGCCGCGCTACCGTGTTGCGCAGCCCCACTCCGCTCCCACCTTCGATCGGCTGAGGACTTGCCGCTTCCTCACCGGCGCCGCTGTCGCGCACCCGCAGGATCGTCTGCCCGCCGGCCACTTCGGCCTCGATCTCGATCGTGCCAGGGCCGAGCGCTCTTCCTACGCCGTGCTTTATCGCGTTCTCGACCAGCGGCTGCAGGATGAGATTCGGCACCAGCGCGTCGAGCGCCGCGTCGGATGCGGATGTGCGAACGCCGAGCCGTCCCTGAAAGCGCACTTCCATCACCTCGAGGTAGCGGCCGATCCACTGCAACTCCTGACGGAGCGGTACTTCCTGCTCCGCCGAGCCCTCGATGTTGTAGCGCAGCAGCTCGCTCAGCCGCGAGATCATCCGACGCACACCGCGCGGGTCGCGTTCCACGAGCGCCGAGACTGCGTTCAGCGTGTTGAAGAGAAAGTGCGGGTCGAGCTGCTGACGAAGCGCGTGCAGTCGCGCTTCGGCCAGCTGCGCCTGGAGTCGCGTGGCCTGCTCCTCGCGCGCGCGGTAGCGAAGCGAGTAGGAGCGGGCCAGGCCGGCGGCCACCACTCCTAGCGCGATGATGCCGTTGTTCACCAGACGAAACCCGAGCGGAGGTCCGCCTGATCTACGTCGGACGCCAGCGCCGGCAGTGAAGCTGCTCGATGGGTGGTTGTTGATGATCGAAGTGGCGGCGATATCCACTCCTACCGTCACTATCACCGTTGCCACGATGGCAGCGGCAAGAAGGATCGCGGCCCGCGCCACGCGCCCCACACGATCGGTATCCACGCGGTCGCTCAGCGAGAAGATCCCGGGCGTCACCGCAGTCCAGAGGATCGACGCGACGATCGGCAGGATCACCGGCGCCGATGAGAAGTTGAGCTGGGGCCCCTGGCCGCGCGGATCGAAGAGGCGGTTCGCTATCGTGACCAGGGCGAGCAGCGCCCAGAACGCCGCGATCATCGCCAGCTCGCTGCGCTTCAGTGGCGCGCGAGCGGAGCGTTCATCCACTGGAGGTGCGGCCTCGTCGATGGTCGGCTCTCGCTTCATGTCGCAAGGATAAGCGCAGCAGGCGCGCCGAAGCCAGCACTCGTGACACGAAGTGCACCTGGCC
>DASSOX010000273.1:0-8624 GCA_035700125.1 Gemmatimonadaceae bacterium | reverse complement strand
CTCGAGGGTGCATCGCGCGATGCGGCGGGGAGCATCCGCATGAGTCCCGACAGAAGCCTGCTGTCGAAGGTGAAGTCGCCGCTCACGCCCGCCAGCAGGGTGGACGCCGGCTCGAAGCCGAGCGGCGGCCGGTTGAAGGGCGTCTTCTGCGCCTGCGACAGCGCCGTGATGTTGAACTGTCCGTGCTCGCTCGGGAACTCCGCTGCGAGTCCGAAAATCGACGTCGGCGCCTGCGTGAAAATCGGGTTCTCCTCGTACTGCACGCTCACCTGGCGCGGCTGCGGAAAGAGCGTGTCCGGGCGGATGAACTCCACGCGCCCCAGCTCGTAGTCCACCGTGTAGTCCACGTCGCGCACGAGCTGGCGCCCGCCGAGGAAGAGGCGCTCGGAATTGGGGCGCACCTGCACGGAGCCGAGGAGGAGCGAGCCAGACTCGCCGCCGCCCGCCGCGGAGTACGACGCACGGAGCCTGTATTGAGTGGGCGGGCGACGGGGCGAGATGAGATCCTCGTCGGTGACGCGGTACAGAGAGTCGTTGACCGGGTTGGGCGGATTCACCATCCCGGAGTCGGCGAAGGGCGTGAGCGAGGGGAAGACCACGAAGAAGTCGCGGATGAGCAGCGTGCTCTGCCCCGTCTGCCCACCGCCGGTGGTGAGCGCCTGATTGGGATCGGTGCGCCGCGGCCAGAGCCGGTTCTCGGCGTCGAAGGTGGACGCGTTGGTGCGCTGCGAGAGGCCGAAGAGCTGCAGATACGTCTCCGCGCTCCCGCTCACCGGCTTCTCCTGATCGCCGCTGCTCCCCACCACGATCTTCAGCGACACCGTGTTGCGCTGCACCTCTTCCCCGCCGAGTCGGTACACCGAGCGAATCTCGCGGTCGAAGGCGGGATCGCCCGGGAGCACCTGGTTGTCCCAGAGGAGATTCACGGTGTCGCGTCCAGCGGGCCCGCGCTGCCGCGGCATCGTGCCTCCCACGCTCGGATCCACGATCTCGTTTCCGCCGGGGCCGGTCACCGTGTACGACACCGCCAGCCGCTCGCCGCGCTGCAGCGGATTCACCAGCGCGATCCACAGGTTGGTGGGGTCGATGTAGTAGTCCACGCCCTGCTGCAGCACCTCGTAGGGGCCGATCGAGTTGGTGTTGCGCGCGAAGCGCGTGGCCGCGTACGGGCCGTTGATGTCGCGCGCTGCGCTCCCCGTGGCGGTGGGGCTGCGATAGCGGTAAACGAGCACTCTGCGCGGCCGCTGGCCCGGCGGGATGCGCGCGGCGAGCGACGGGAGCGACGGATCGAGGATGTCGATGTTGGGGTAGAGATCGGGGAACGTCGTCCTGGGATCGATGACCCAGAAGAAGCGGAGCCGCTCGATCTGGTAGTCGTCGATCTCGCGGTCCACCTGTTGCACGGTGCGTTCGCCTACCGTGAAGACGCGGTCGGTGACGACGTTCCCCTTCTGCTGCGCGGCGATCGCGCGGAAGCGCATCGCGCCGAGCTGGCCGATGGCCTGGATTCCGTAGTTGCCGCTCGGTATGCCCGCCGTGATGAAGCGTGAGGGCGGGAGCGCGAAGGAGACGTTACCCACCTCCACGCGCTGAAGAAGCTCGCCCTGCTTCCCCTCGTAGTACGCGGAGATGTTGTTGGAGGCGTCGAACTCGCGCTGCGAGTCGTAGTCCACATCGAGGTGGACCCGATCGGCCACGGTACCCGCTGTGCGAACGGCGAACTGGAATCCGAACTGCGGTTGGAACACGCCTCGGCAGTTCTCGATTGGACTGAGGAAGTCGGTGGCCACGCAGCGCTCGTTGCGGTCGCGTGCGATCTTCGTCTCGATCCTGGAGTCGAGGCGGAGCCCCAGGTTGGCGTACTGGCCGAAGATGTCGGCCACGGAGTTCTTCTCCGATTCGTCCACGAGCGGCGCCGCGGCGCTCACGCTGTTGCGCCAGAGGGTGGCGCGCTGCCGCTCGAGCGATCCACGGAGCGCGTCGGCGCGGATGTTGGCGATCTCCTCCGCCGGCGTGCGATGCGGCGCGAGGCGGCCGAACGGAAGGAGCGGCGCGGGCTCCGGAAGTGTCAGAGTGTCCTCCAGCGCGGGCATGCGGATGCCGAGCACGCCGGCGGGGGCGTGCGAAGTGTCGGACGGAAGGCGCTGCGCGAGCGCGAGCACGGGGACGAAAAGGAGCAGCACGAGCGCGCCGGTGCACGCGGCAGCAAGATGCCGGGCCCGGGGTGCGGCAGTGCTGAGCCACCCGATTCGCGCCACGCGTGGTGGCAGTGGGAGTGCTATCGCGGCAACGATGGGGGAGCTTAGCACCCAATCCCGGCGCGAGGGGTAAGATGCCGAACGGGAGCGGCGAGCGAGAATCGCTTTCGCCGACAGGGTCGGCGCGGGGCTGGAACCGCTTAGATTACCTAGCTTCCGGCCGGGAAGGGCGCGGCGGCGCGGGGATTCCACCTCGTCCGTCGTCCGGAAGGGATTCACGACAACGAAATATACGAGTAGACGAGACCGGCGACCACCAGAGTGAAGATTCTCACCCGCTACATCCTCCGCGAGCACATAGGGCCGCTCATCTTCGCCTTGTCGGCCCTGACGGCGCTCCTCCTCCTGAACCAGGTGGCCAAGCGCTTCGGCGACCTCGTTGGGAAGGGTCTGTCCTGGGGGATCATAGGGGAGTTCTTCCTGCTCTCCATACCGTTCATCATCGCGATGACACTGCCGATGGCAGTGCTGGTGGCCGTGCTCTATGCCTTCAGCCGGCTGGCGTCGGAGAACGAGGTGACGGCGCTCAGGGCCTCGGGGGTGAGCGTGGTGCGGCTCGTCCGCCCCGTGCTCTGGGGCGGCTTCGCGCTCGCGCTGCTCATGCTCCTCTTCAACGATCAGATACTACCCCGCGCCAACCATAAGCTCCGCACCCTGCAGATGGACATCGCGCGGAAGAAGCCCACCTTCGCGCTGCGCGAGCAGGTCATCAACGAGGTGCTCCCCGGAAAGATCTTCCTCAAGGCCGGGCACATAGATCCCGCCACGAACAAGCTGCGCGAGGTCTACATCTACAACTTCGAGGACCCCTCGCACCGCAAGACGATATACGCCGACAGCGGGCAGATGGGGCTCGTGGCCGACCAGAGCACGCTGCAGATGACGTTGCACAACGGCTACGTGATCGAGGTCCCGCCCGACAACCCCGGCTCGCTCCAGCGCCTCTACTTCAATACCGACGTCGTGCGAGTGCGCGGGGTGGCCAACGAGTTCGAGAAGACCGACAAGGACAACTTCAAGTCCGAGCGCGAGATGACGATGTGCGAGATGAACGCGCAGTACCAGCGCGGCGTCCGCCAGCTCGAGACCGCGCGCGATGACCTGGAGGCGATGCTGGTGGGCTCGGTGAGGGCCGCGGCCACCGGGTCGGCCATGCCGGAGCGAGAAGCGCTTCGGCTTCGCAACAGGCCCACGTCGGGCGCCATCTACTGCGACGTGATCTCGAAGATCTTCGGCGCCGGAGTGAAAACGGCGGAGGCGGCCGAGCCGCCGCAGCAGAAGTCGCGCGGAGAGAAGCCGAGACGCGCCGCCGCCGACGCCGGAGCCGTGCAGAAGCAGAATCGCGACCCGGCGCCGCAGCCGGCTCCGGCCAGCGAACAGCCAATCCGGGAACCGCGTGCACCGAGCGCTGGTGGAAACGGGCCGTCGTCGCTCGCCGAGGATCTCGGGAGCGAGCGGTTCACGCGCTCCCGCGCGCCCGAAGCGACCGTGGGGCAGATCAACGTCATCCGCTCGCGCATCACCGACGCGCGCTCCACCATGAGCCGCTACCAGGTGGAGATCCAGAAGAAGTTCGCGCTCGCCGCGGCGTGCGTGGTGTTCGTACTCTTCGGCGCGCCGATCGCTCTTCGCTTCCCTCGCGGCGGCGTGGGGCTCGTGATCGGAGCGAGTCTCGTCGCCTTCGCGCTCTACTACGTGTGCCTCATCGCGGGCGAGACGCTGGCCGACAAGCTGATCCTCAGTCCCATCATCGCGATGTGGCTCGCCAACGCGATCTTCACGGTGGCGGGGCTCATACTGCTCGTACGCGTGCAACGTTCGGGCGCCACGGCGCGCGGCGGAGACGCGAGCGAGATGTTCGAGGCGGTGCGCAGCGCCGTCGCGCGCCTCGCGCGACGCGTCGGCATCCGCGCCGAGCGGCGGAGGAGCGCCGCGTGAAGAAGCTGCTCCATCCTCTGGACCGCTACGTTCTTTCGGAGTTCTGGAAGATCTTCATACCGATGGCGCTGGGCTTTCCACTCCTGGTCATCGTCATCGATCTGGTAGACCATCTCGATACCTACCTCAACCGGAATCTCACCAATGGTCAGATAGCGCTGAGCTACCTGTACTGGATCCCGGACTCGATGTTCATGGTGCTCCCTGCGGCGGTGCTCTTCGCCACGGTGTTCTCCATCGGCGCGCTGACCCGGCATTCGGAGGTCACCGCTGCCAAGGCATCGGGGATCAGCTTCTATCGTCTGGTGGCACCGATCTTCCTGGGCGCTTCGATGGTCACGCTCTTCGCGCTGGTGCTGGGCGAGGTGGTACCGGTGACGAACGCGAAGCGGAACGAGATTCTCGAGGAGCGGAGCAACTCGGCGTCCACCGATCGCTTCAATTTCGCCTACGAGGCGCCGCACGGTCGCGTATACCAGGTGGCCGCGCTCAACGTGAAGCGGAACCTGATAGACCAGCTCGCGATCGAGCGGAAGGGTAGCGGTCCGGAGTATCCCACTTATCTTCTGGCGGCGCGGAGCGCGCAGTGGGACACCACCGCCGAGCGCTGGACCATCAAGCAGGGAAATCTGCACATCATCCCCGACTCTTCGCAGACGTATGCGATCCATTTCGACTCGCTCCGCGACCGGAACTTCGACGAAGCGCCGGCCGATCTCACGCTCGTGCCGCGGAGCCCGGAAGAGATGCGCTACTCCGAGCTCAGCCGCTTCATCGCCGCGCTCGAGCGCTCGGGCGGCGACGTGAACGAGCTCAAGGTGGAGCGCGCGCTGAAGATCGCCATCCCGATCACCTGCCTCATCATCGCCATCTTCGGCGCGCCGCTCGCCACCAGCACCCAGCGCGGGGGCGCGGCGTACGGCATAGGCATCAGTCTGGCCACCACTGTACTCTTCCTGATGCTCATCCAGATCACCAAGGCGGTAGGCGGCGGCGGAGTGATCCCGCCCACGATCGCGGCCTGGCTTCCCAATGCACTCTTCGGAGTTCTGGGGATAGTTCTCCTGGCGAAGGTACGTACTTGACGGCCGGCACTCACAGCCGGTGCGCCGAGTGAGCGCGGGCTACTACCCGGAGCCCGGACGGCGGCCGACAGGGAATTTCCCTCTGCACCAGCGGGCGGCGATGTCCTTCTTCCGGCCGCTCGGGCGCTTGACGGCGGGCTTCTTCGCGCAGATCGGTTCGCGTGTCTACTTCCTGGTGGACATCTTCCGCGCGCTCGGCGAGGTCCGCACCTACGTGCCGCTCACGATCACGCAGATGCGGAAGATCGGCGTGGACTCGCTCCCGCTGGCGGGAATCGTAGCCGCCTTCATCGGCGCCGTCACCGCCTTCCAGACCACCTATCAGCTCTTCCCCGGAATCCAGCTTTCCATCGTTGGGTGGATCACCCGGCAGAGCATCATCCTCGAGCTGGCGCCGCTGCTGACCGCGCTGGTGCTCGCCGGTAGAGTGGGCGCGCGGATGACCGCGGAGATCGGGACGATGCGCGTCACGGAACAGATAGACGCGCTCGAGACGTTGGCCTACGACCCGGTGGCGTACCTCGTGGTGCCGCGCGTGATCGCGGGTCTCACGATGATGCCGCTCCTCACGATCCTGGCGATCGCGATAGGGATCGTGGCCGGCGGGATAACTGTGGTGCTGGCCACCGATGTGCGGATGCTCGACTACACTACCGGTCTGCGCCTCACGTTCATCCCCTTCCAGGTTTACTACGCGCTGATCAAGGCGACGCTCTTCGGCCTGTTCATCGCCCTCATCTGCTCGTACGAGGGCTACATCACCGAAACCGGCGCCGAGGGCGTGGGCCGCTCGACCGCGCGGGCCGTGGTGATATCCTCGGTCGTCATACTTTTGCTCGACGCGCTGACCGCGCTCTTCCTCGCTCCCAAACTGGCCCCATGAAGCGACGCGACGAAGTCATCGTAGGAGTGTTCGTTACGATTGCCCTCATAGTGGGAGTCTTCGGTACGCTCTGGCTCGCGCGCCGCGGGCTCTCCAAGTCGTATCCGATGTACGCCCGCTTCGACTGGGGGAACAATCTCAAGGTCGGACAGCAGGTGCTCCTCGCCGGCGTGCAGGTCGGCTTCGTGGACAATGTGGAGCTGAACCCGTCGGGCTACCTCGACGTCACGCTCTCGATAGACAAGAATCGCAAGATCCCGGCGAACGCCACCGCCGTGGTGCAGAACGAGGGCTTCTTCGGCGACAAGTCGGTGGCGCTGCACCCGTGCGGCGACGTCCCGCCCCAAGGCGACCGGGCGGCACCCGCCATAGGCGGGACAACGAGCGGTGGCGGCGAGCCGCTCTGCCACCCCACTTCCTTCCTCTCTCCCGGCGATACGATCCCCACCGGGAAGCCCGCACCTTCGATAGACATGATCCTGGGCCGCGTGGACTCCATGAGCGGCGCCCTCGAGGACGTGGTGCAGACGGTGCGCATCTCGATGGTGGAGAAGGGTGGGATAGAGGATCTCCGGAAGACCATCGCCTCCACCAACGAGCTGACGCAGGAGCTCACCCGCGTGGCCGCCGAGCAGTCGAAGGGTCTCTCGCTCACGCTCGCTTCGCTCCGCCGCACCGCCAACGCCCTCGACAGCGCCTCGATAGACTCGACCGTCGAGAACATACAGGCCACCACCGAGAACCTCGCCGCGCTCACCAACTCGTTGAAGTCCACCACCACGCGCCTCGACAACGTGATGGGGAAGATCGAGACTGGCGACGGCACGCTCGGCCGCCTCCTGAATGATCCTGGCGTCTACAACGAGCTCCGGCAGTCCCTCGCCCGGCTCGATTCACTCATCGCTGACGTGAAGGCGAATCCGAAGCGGTACATCAACGTGAAGGTGTTCTAGGCGGCTTCATCTTGGCTGGTCGGCTCGGTCTGCGGGGGAGAGGGCAGCCCGCGGTTCACGCGGAGAGCGCGGAGGACCGCGGAGAGCGCGGAGGGGTGCAGGAAATGCTACTGGCGCATTGGATGGATGAGGCTCGATGACGGCGTGACGGATATGGTTACCCGCCATGAGAGAGCTGGACGACATCACCGCCGAGATAGTGGATGCCTCACTGAAGATCCACCAGAACATCGGACCGGGACTCCTCGAGTCCGCGTACGAGCGGGTCCTCGCCGCTGAACTAATTCGGCGCGGCCTGAAGGTCGAGCGACAAAGGAGTACGGATTTCGACTTCGACGGCCTTCATTTCGCGCGCGCCTTCCGGCTCGATTTACTAGTCGAAGCCATCGTTGCGGTGGAGATCAAATCTGTCGAAAGGCTACAGCAAGTTCATCGCGCGCAGCTGCTCACATACCTGCGACTCATGCGCCTCCCACTCGGGCTCCTGATCAATTTCGGTGGGCTCACGCTGAGGAGTGGTCTGGTGCGGATCGTCAACAATCTGCCACCATCGCAGTCAAGCCGCCTTGGCGTCAATCGGCATGGTTTTCAGTTTGAATCCGAGGATTGATCTCGCTCCTGCACCCCTCCGCGCTCTCCGCGGTCCTCCGCGCTCTCCGCGTGAACCGCGGGCTGCCCCCTCCCCGCAGACCAAGCCGACCAGCCGAGATGAAGCCGGCTCTACTCCCCTGAATCGAGCACCCGCGCCGCCGAGCCACGGAGCTCCTTGGTACGGCCGACAGTGAGATAGTAGACGGGGATACCGACAAGGACCGCGCCCAGGACCGCGACGGTGGACCAGCGGGTGCCGGGATCCATGATCGCGTTCACCAGCAAGGAAGCCGTCGCGATCACGAAGAGGGCCGGGACCAGCGGGTAGAGCGGCACCTTGAACGGCGGGTTGTAATCGGCGCGCTTGCGGAGCACGAAGATCGAGGCGACGCTGAGCGCGAGGAAAGGCACGATCGCTATCACGAAGGCATCCGCGAGCTGTTCGAAGTCGCGCACGAGGACGAACGCGATTCCCAGCGCGGCGGCGAGCCAGATGGCCACGTAAGGGGTCTGATAGCGCGGGTGCACCGAGGCGACCTTCTTGAAGAACAGTCCCTCGTCCGCCATCGCGAAGAAGATGCGCGGGGAGGTGAGCACCGAGCCGTTGAGCGTGCCGAAGGTGGAGAGCATGACCGTGGAAGCCACGAAGATCACACCGGGGGCACCCATTATGTGCTCGGCGGCGGCGGCAGCCACGAGGGGCGAGTTGCGGATGGTCTCCACCGGGAGGACCGCCATGTAGGCGAGGTTCGCCAGAAGGTAGATCACCACCACCGCGAGAGTGCCCGCGACGATCGCCCACGGAAGGTTGCGGCGCGGGTTCTTCACTTCACCGCCCACGAAGGTCACGTCCTCCCAACCGTCGTACGCCCACAGCACGGATACCAGCGCGAGACCGAAGGCGGTCATGCTGAAG
>DASSOX010000272.1:0-4801 GCA_035700125.1 Gemmatimonadaceae bacterium | reverse complement strand
AACCGCGCGGAATCGGCGTCCACCATCGGGAAATCGAAGAGCAGCGTCTCCACGTAATCTCCCTTCATCGGCTTTGCCTGTACGCGGAGAACATCCTGGCCCTCGGGATAGCGAAGGTGGAATGCGGCCGGCTTCCCGGAGAAGATGATGGTCCACGATGCGGAGTCCGGGATCGCCCAGATGCCGTAGCTCCCTGCCGGGAGCTGCTCGCCATTCACGGTTATCGGGCTCGACACGGTCAGCAACGCCGCGCTGTCGGCGCTCGGCGTCCAGATCCGCCCCCATGGGACCAGCGCTCCGAAGATCTCCCGCCCGCGCGCGACGGGTCGCCTGTAGCGGACGTCGATGCGAGTGTCCATCACCTGCTGGCTGACAGTGCCGAGCTGGCTCTTGTAGTTCGTCTGTGCGCACGCCGTCGATCCGCTGACCACTAACGTGAGCGCCGCGACCAGGCACGCAGCCGTTCTCCGCCACATTTGCACCTCCCCGAAAAATTCACTCGGTCGCTCCTATCCTTCCGGCAGCAGAGCGCCCGCAGCGGGACCGCGTGTGGTCCTGATATGCGCTCCACCTTGCGAGGCCGCGATGAGCTGCTCGCGATCCATTGAACTTGTTGCCGGAGGCAGGGATGCGGCAATCGCGGGACCAGCGAGATTGCGTCGTTCCGCGCTCGAAATACGTCATTCGACCATACCCGATCCGGCTGTCCGACCGGATCCGTACTGCATCGCCGTCCAGAATGCCGCTCTTGTGACGTACTGATTCATCTCCCTCGAATGCCGATCCTGATTCGCGTTTCCGTCGCCGAGCAGCAACGCGCTTCAGGAGGACGATCATGCACACATCCGCATCGAGTGGACGAGGCAGGCGCACTCACTACCTCGTGGGCGTACTCGCGATCACCACGGTGCTCATGGCGTCGGTGCACTACACGGCAGACTGGCAGCCCGACACGGTGGTTCCCGGCCGCGAGATCGTCGGCGACCCCGCTGCGTTGCTCCCTCGTACAGCCACCGGTTCCGGGTCGGGCGCGGTGGATTGGAGCGTCAACGGCGGAACGGACGGCGATCACTATTCCACGCTCGACGAGATAACGCGCGCCAACGTCGATTCTCTTCAGGTGGCGTGGGTGTATCGTACCGGCGACGTATCCGATGGCGAGGCCAATCCCGCGGGTCCCGCAACCGCGTTCGAGGCGACCGGGCTCCTGATAGAGAGGACTCTCTACATCGCCACGCCGTCTTCGCGCGTGATCGCGCTCGACCCGGAGCGCGGCACGGAACGCTGGTCGTACGATGCGCAACTCGATCGCGCGAGCTTCGCGGGCCGCGAGGTGACTGCGCGCGGCGTGGCCGCGTGGATGGACCCGGCGCACCCGGCCGATCTGCGCTGTAGCGCGCGAATCTTCCTCGCCACCTTCGATGCGCGTCTCATCGCGCTCGATGCCCACGGTGGAACGCCATGCTCCGACTTCGGTGATAGCGGCACCGTGAATCTTCGCGACGGTGTGCGTGGCATCGAGAGCGCGCCGCGAGATTACGCGATCTCGTCTCCGCCCTGCGTAGTAGGGGACGTGGTGATCGTTGGCTCCTCCGTCACCGACAACATGCGCGTGGAGGAGCCTGGTGGCGTGGTGCGCGCGTTCGACGTTCGCACCGGAGTGCTCCTCTGGAGCTGGGAGCCGCTGGTCGCCTACCGCGGCGCCACGGGCGTGCGGTTCGCTGCCTCCACGGATTTCCGATCGGGTGCGGCCAATGCCTGGTCACTCTTCACAGCCGATACGGCCAACGATCTGGTATTCGTTCCCACCGGGAGCGCGAGTCCGGATCACTTCGGTGGACTGCGACCGGGCGACGACCGGGATGCGAGCTCGATCGTCGCGCTCCGCGCATCCACGGGCGAGGAAGTGTGGGCGTTCCAGGTGGTGCACCACGACCTCTGGGACTACGACGCCGCCGCACAGCCCGCACTCGCTACCGTCACGCGCGAGGGAGCGGAGATCCCGGTGGTCATACAGGCCACCAAGTCGGGCCAGCTCTTCGTGCTCGATCGCTTCACCGGGGAGCCGGTGTTTCCCGTGGAGGAGCGCGCGGTGCCCGCCAGCGACGTACCCGGCGAAATCACATCACCCACGCAGCCATTCGCGGTGACGCCCGGGCCGCTGGTGCCGCAGGGTCTCCGACCGGAAGATGCCTGGGGGATCACTCCCGCCGATCGTTGGGCGTGCGAGAGGCGGATTCGAGCACTCCGCTCCGATGGTGTCTTCACTCCGCCCAGTATTCGCGGATCGGTAGTCAACCCCGGCTTCCTGGGCGGGGCGAACTGGGGAGGCGTGGGTGTCGATACCGGGCGCCACATCGCCGTCGTCAATACCATCCGTGTGGCCATGGTGGCCACTCTCATCCCCACTCCACTCTCCTCCACGATCGGTCTCGAGGAGGATGCGATGACGGCGCCGGCGCTCGGCGCGCCATATGGGAGCAGGCGCGAGCTCCTAGCTTCGCCGATCGGGCTGCCGTGCAGCCCGCCGCCGTGGGGGACGCTCGTCGCGGTGGACGTGGACGCCGGCGGCATCATCTGGCAGGTGCCACTCGGCACGATGTCGGACTTCGCTCACCTGCCCGCACCGGCCAGGTGGGGATCGCCCTCCCTGGGTGGGCCGCTCGTCACCTCGACGGGGCTCGTGTTCATCGCCGCGTCGATGGATCGCTACCTGCGCGCATTCGACATCGAAACGGGACGCGAGCTCTGGAAGGCGGCGCTCCCCGCATCGGCACAGGCGTCGCCCATGACGTACCGCGTCCGGCCCGGCGGCCGGCAGTACATCGTGATAGCCGCGGGCGGGCATCATGCCATGCACACCCGCCTCGGCGATTATCTCATCGCCTTCACACTCCCGTGAAGTGCGCGCTGGTGACCGGTGCTACCGGCATGCTCGGCTCGCACATCGTGCGCTGCCTCCTAGCGAACGGCGTCAGCGTGCGCGCACTCGTACGGGACCCTGCCGCCGCACGCTGGCTCCGGGTGGCCGGCGCGGAGCTGGTGAGCGGCCACCTGCACGATCGCGCCTCCATCGCATGGGGCTCCGCGAATTGCGACGCGGTGTTCCACGCGGCCGCCGCCATCGGGCCGCAGTGGGAGTGGGAGCTCTTCCGCGCCGGCAATGTGGACGGCACCCGAAACGTCGTCGACGCCTGCGCGACGACCGGAGCGCGCCTGGTCCTCATCAGCAGTACTGCCGTATACGGCGACCTGCGCTACCGGATTCCCCTGATCGACGAGAGCATTCCGCTCCCAGTGCTCCCCGCGTGGAACGCCTACGGTCGCTCCAAGCAGGAGGCGGAGCGCATCGTGCTCGATGCGCACGCTCGCGGACACGCGTGGTGCACCATCGTTCGCCCGGCGACGATGTACGGCGAGCGCGATCGGCAGTTCGTTCCGCGCATC
The DNA here is from genome assembly GCA_035700125.1 of Gemmatimonadaceae bacterium. Classification (GTDB taxonomy): domain Bacteria; phylum Gemmatimonadota; class Gemmatimonadetes; order Gemmatimonadales; family Gemmatimonadaceae; genus JADGGM01. The sequence continues at coordinate 1,354 of DASSOX010000272.1, read as the reverse complement.
GGCCCAGTGTTCGATCGCGGGATCTTCCCGCTCATCGATGGCGGGCGCACCACGCTGGCAATCGCTCACGCTGCCTCCGTAGCCGAGGGTGCGATAGCCGCCGCGCGCAGCGACCGCGCGGGCGGACGCGCGTACAACCTCACCTCCGACTTCCCTCTCACCGTCGCCGACTTCGTGCGCTACGCGGGGGAAGGGCTCGGCCGGCGGATCTTCGCGCCGACGCTCTCCCGGATGGCAGGGCGGGCGCTCTTCGGCGCCATAGCGGTGGGTGTGAGACTGGCCGGCCGCCCCGAGCTGGCGGCGCATGCGATCGGGAACTTCGCGTGGCTCACGAACGACAACACGTATTCGACCGACCGCGCCCGCGGCGAGCTGCAATGGAGTCCGACCATCACTCCCGACATCGGCGTACCGCAGGCGTTCCGCTGGTGGAAGTCCGCGGGCGCAGATGGCAATGACGCGGAGCGTGCAGCATGAGCGCCATGTGCGACAACAATCGCCACCGCGTCAGTGCTGCGGTCGTAGTGCTCGCACTGATCGTGGCGTGCATCGCCTACGCACGCCGGGTGGAGTGGTGGACCGTGCTGGCGGCGATCCGGCAGACTGCACCCGCAGGACTGGCGCTGGCGTTCGCGCTCCACGCACTCGCCCTGGTCGCGAAGGCGGGCGTGTGGTGGATCTACCTGCGCGCGCTGGGTGCACCCGCGTTCGCCGCGGTCGTGCGCATCACCTTCGTTGGCGCCGCGCTCAATAGTCTGACCATCGCCAACGCTGGCGAGGCTGGTCGGGTCATGCTGATCTCCCGCGCCAGCGGTATCCATGCTCCGGGCGCCCTCGCCACGGTGGTGCTCGAGCATCTGATACGCACCACCGGGTTAGTGATATTCGTGGTCGCGGCCGCGCTCCTCACGCGCCTGCCGCTGCCGCACGATCGCGCCGGGATAGCCGTCGTCTCTGTAGTAGGCGGGGCTGCGGCGCTCCTCGGCTCTCGTGGTATCCGGAGACTTCGCGGCCGCGGAGTCGCGGGACATCGCTCGCTCGCCTGGCGCCGCTCGCCCAGGGTCGTTCGTGCGGCGAGAGTGTTCGTGGCGCGGACGCTGGCGTCGGTCCGCCGCATCGTGACGCTGGAGCGGCTCGCGCTCACGGCTCCCCTGACGCTCGCTGTCTGGATGTGCGAGCTGGGCTCGTACCACGCAGTGGCGCGCGCGGCGCAGCTGCCGCTATCGCTCACCGGAAGTCTGATGGCACTGCTCGCAGTGAACCTGGGGTTCGTGCTGCGTGCGACGCCGGCGAACGTCGGGGTGTTCGAGCTCTCCTATGTAGCGGCGGCCGCGGCTCAGGGCGCGCCGCCAGG
>DASSOX010000271.1:0-10659 GCA_035700125.1 Gemmatimonadaceae bacterium | reverse complement strand
CGTCTCGGTGAGGCCGTAGGCAACCTGCACATCGCACCAGCGGCGGATGCGGCGAACCAGGTCCTCGGGGACCGAGCCGCCCGCCACCACTCCGGTGCGGAGATGCGGGAACCGCTCCGGGTCGAAGCCCGGCGCGCGCATCAGCATGTGGTACATCGTGGGGACGCCGTGGATCACGGTGATGTCCTCGCGCTCGAGGAGGTCGACCGCGCCTTCGGGCTCGAAGGTCTCCTGCAGCACGAGCGTGGCGCCAGCGGCGATCGTCCCTACGGCAATGCTGCAGCCGAAGATGGTGAAGAGCGGGACGCCCACGAAGACGCGATCCGATGGGTCCATCTCGAGCGCTTCCCCCGTGCGCACCGCCGTCTCGACGATCGTGCGATGCGAGAGGCGGACGCCCTTCGGCTTCCCCATCGTCCCCGACGTGTACAGGATCGCGAGATCCGAGTCGTCACCCACGGAATCCGGGATGCCCATCTCGCGACCTTCACCGCTCGACAGGAGATCCTCGAACTGGAAGATCCTGTCGTCGTACCACAGATCCTCGTCGCCGACCGTGACCAGATAGAGCAGGTCCGGCAGCTCGGTGACGATGTCCTCGAAGATCTGCAGGTAGTCCACGCCACGGTGCCGCTCCAGGGCGAAGACCGCGGAGACTTCCGCGTGCCGGAGCTGGTACTTGAGCTCGTGGTAGCTGAGGCGTGGGTTGAGCGGCACCACAGTGGCGCCGAGCCTGGCCGCCGCTATGAGGGTGATGATCCACTCGGGCCAGTTAGGCATGACGATCGCGACGCGATCGCCCTCCTCGATTCCCAACTCGGCAAGGGCGGCAGCCAGCGCCGCCGACTTCGCGTCCACCTGCGCGTACGTGAGGGAGCGGCCGTCCGCCACCAGCATCGTGCGCCTTGGATGCTCCTGCGCGCGTACGGCAAAGGTGCGCGCCAGGGTCCACGAGTTGGACATCAGACTCCGAATGATTTGAACTTCACCATCCGTCTAATGTAAGCGAGCCGAAGGAGTTGCGTAAAGAGCGCAAGGCGGCCGGCCCGAAGAGGCACCTCTTCGGCGGCCGCACCCGTGGCCGCGGAGCGTAGCGCATGCAACGCGTTCGCCTCGTCTGTTGTACATTGATGTGTCGCGATTCGAAACTCCCCCGGTACCCTCCCGCGTATGGAGTGGGTGTGAGGCGCCTGTCCTTCCGAAAGCGCGTTCTACTCTATCTGGTGCTCTTCGCCGTCGTCCCCTCGACCGTGCTCATGCTCGGCGGGGCGGTGGTGGTGAGCTCCACGCTTCCAGTCCTGAGCGGGAGCAAGGCGTGGGACAACGTGGCTGCCACTGGGAGGAAGGCGATCGAGGAGGTGCGTCGTGCACCGCTCGACCGTGAGCAGCGCGCGGCGGTGGACGCGCACGAGCAGGAGCTGACCGCGTCGCTCGTGCAGGCGAAGCGCTACGGCTATATCACCTCGCGCGTGGTAGTGGTGGTGGGCGTGTTCGCGCTGGTGGGCTCGGCGCTTCTCGCGGTGCTGGCATCGCGTGTTGCCGGGCACCTGAGCCGGCAGCTCAGCCGGCCGCTCAACGAGGTGGTGGAATGGGCCGAGCTGATCGCGCGGGGGCACCCGCTCCCGGAGGGACCGCCGCGTCGTGGCGCTCCGGAGTTCGACGTTTTGCGGAAGAGGATGCGGAAGATGTCGCGAGAGCTCTCAGCCGCGCGCGAGCGCGAGCTGGAGGCGGGACGGCTGGAGGCGTTCAGGGAAACGGCGCGACGGGTGGCGCACGAGCTCAAGAACCCGCTGACGCCGATCGGCCTCGCTGTGGCGCGACTCAAGCGCGACGCGGACCCGCGGCTTTCCGACGTTGTGGAGGTGCTGGAAACCGAATCGCGCCGGCTCGAAGAGATGGCGCGGAGCTTCGCGCAGTTCGGCCGGCTCCCAGAGGGGCCGCGCGCCGAGGTGGATCTGGGAGAGCTGGCGCGCTACACGGCGAAGGCGGTCGTCCCCGAGCAGCTCACGGCGTCGGTAGAGGTGGAGGACGGTCTGCCGCTGGTGTCAGGGCACTACGATGCGCTCTCGAGGGCACTCTCGAACGTGCTGATCAACGCGGTGCAGGCCTGCCGCGACGGTGGCGAGGTGCGGGTAGGGGTGAGGCGCGGGGCGTCGAACGGACACGAGACCGTGGAGCTCCGCGTGAGGGACACGGGGTGCGGGATCCCGTCGGACCGGCTCAGGACGATGTGGGATCCCTACGTCACCCACACGTCGGGTGGAACGGGGCTCGGACTCGCCATCGCCAGACAAACAGTACTCGCACATGGTGGATCGGTGGATGCCACCAGCCGCCCGGGCGAGGGAACGGAGATTCGTTTCACCTTCCCGGTGAACGGAGCGGAGACCTGATCGAGGAGGAACGACATGGACGCAGGAGTGATAGTACCGCTCGGATTCTTCGCGATGGTCGCCGTGATCGTCGTGGGCTCGCCGCTCGCCCGCGCCTTCGCGCGGAAGATGAGCAACCAGGCGATAGCGCCAGCCGTGCCCGCGGAGCTGCAGCAGCGGCTGGAGCACATGGAGCAGGCCATAGACTCGATCGCCGTGGAAGTCGAGCGCATCTCCGAGGGACAGCGGTTCACCACCAAGCTCCTGGCCGACCGCAATCCCGAGGCGCACTCCGCGCTCGCGGCGAGCGAACGCGAGCGGCGGTGACGACTGCGCACCCGCCGCGTTGATCATGTCCGACATCCTCATCGTTGACGATGAGCCGAATATCCGGCGTATGGTGGGCGCTCTCCTCGTTTCGGAGGGCTTCACCGTGCGCGACGCGCCCGATGGAGCGAGCGGCGTGCGCGCGGCGCAGGAGCGCGAGCCCGACGCGGTACTACTCGATCTCATGATGCCCGGCGAGCTCGACGGGATGGCCACGCTCGCGCGGTTGCGCGAGCGCTTCCCCGAAGTGCCGGTGGTGATGATGAGCGGGCGCGCGGGGTTGAGCGATGCTGTGAAGGCCACGAAGCTCGGCGCCTTCCACTTCCTGGAGAAGCCGCTCACGCCAGAGAGCGTGGTGCTCACCCTGCGTTCCGCGCTCGAGCTCCGCCAGGCGCGCCGGGAAGCACGCACGCTGCGCGAGGACCTCGGCTTCACCGGAGAGATGGTGGGTTCGAGCGAGGCGATGCAGCGGGTGCGAGCGCTCATCAACCGCGTAGCGCCGAGCGATGCACGAGTCCTGCTCGTGGGCGAATCGGGGACCGGGAAGGAGCTCGCCGCAGCCGCCATCCACCGTGGGAGCGCGCGGCGCGATCACCCCTTCGTACGTGTGAATTGCGCAGCCATCCCGCGCGATCTCGTGGAGAGCGAGATGTTCGGGCACGAGCGCGGCGCGTTCACCGGCGCCATGCAGCGCCGCATCGGCCGCTTCGAGCTGGCCGACAAGGGGACGCTCCTCCTCGACGAAGTTGGCGACCTCGGCGCCGATGCCCAGGCGAAGCTCCTGAGAGCCCTGGAGGCGGGCGAGATAGAACGCGTGGGCGGCGGAAAGCCGATTCCCGTGGACGTGCGCATCGTCTCGGCCACCAACATGGACCTCGAGAAGGCTGTGGCCGAGGGGAAATTTCGCGAGGACCTGTACTTTCGCCTCAACGTCATCCCCATCGCGCTCCCGCCGCTCCGTGAGCGCCCCAGTGACATCGCTGCCCTCGTGGTGCACTTCTCGAATCTCTACCGTGCGCGCAGTGGGCGTCCGGCACCGCGGTGGAGCGACGGCGCATTGCGCCTCCTGAAGGAGTACCGCTGGCCCGGCAACATCCGCGAGCTCGCCAACATCGTCGAGCGACTCGCCATTCTGCATGCGGGCGAAGAGGTGACGTCCGAGGACGTGAATGCGGTCCTGCGGGTGGAGGGCGGCGTCGCCAGGGCACTGCAGCGCGACGGCGCTGCCTCCTATGGCGACTCGCGCGCTTCGACACACTACGCAGACGGCGACGAAGGAGACGACCTTCCCCTCAGCGATGCTCTCGACGGCTACGAGCGCATGCTGATCACGCGTGCACTCTCGGCGTCGGGCGGGAACGTTGCCGAGGCGGCGCGCCGGCTGCGCACCGACCGCCCCAACCTTTACCGACGGATGCGCCGGCTCGGAGTGGACTGGGGCAGCGCGTGAATCGTTGCCCGCCGAGCCGCGCTGCGCGGATAGCGGCATCACTGTACTACCTGGAGTCATGGATGCGGACGATGATCATCGCCTGCTCGGGCCTTCTGCTGTGCATGGCCACGGCCGGCGCACAGGTGACCGATACCACCCAGCGCGCGGACACCACGCAGCGCGGCGACACGCTCTCGTACGACGACGCGGCCGAGGTGGCGTACCTGTACAACCTTCCGGCGGCGCTGCGGGCGACGAGAGATCTCACCATACCTGAATCGCAGACCGTGCAGGGCGACCTGTCGGTGCTGGAGGCATCCCTCACCGTAGCGGGACGTGTGACGGGACGCGTGGTGGTGATAAACGGCGACGTCACTCTCGCCCCCGGCGCACGCATAGACGGTGACCTGGTGGTCACCGGCGGCGAGGTGCGCGGCGCCGACAGCGCCTCCGTGGGCGGCGCGCTCAAGCTCTACCGCTCCGTCATGATGTACCGCATGGAGGGCGACCGGGTGGTGGCGGTGCGCGACGAGAGCCGCAACGTGGCGAACTGGTTCCGCCGCTGGAAGCGGCGCCACGAGCGCAGCATGAGCCGCATCAAGTTCAAGGGAGGCACCTACAATCGTGTGGAGGGAATGCCGGTTCTCCTCGGACCGAGCATCCGGAGCAACAACGCGCTCGGTCCACTGCGCGTGGAGGCGCTCGGGATCTACCGCTCCGCCGATGGCTTCGAGTGGAAGGCGGAGAATCTTGGCTACACCACCAACGCCGAGATGCAGTTCGGCTACGGCCGCGGCGTGGCGATTGGCGTGGACGCGTTCGACGTGGTGCAGGCCGTGGAATCCTGGCAGCTGCGCGACAGCGAGATCGGGCTGGCGTCGTTCTTCCTGAGGCGCGACTACCGCGACTACTACAATCGAAAGGGATGGCGTGGCTACGTGGCGTTGCGCGAGAGTAGCTCGCTCTCGCTCACGCTGGGATACGGGAAGGAGCGCTGGCAGCCGCGTTCCTCGCGCGACCCGTTTACGCTATTCCGCAATTCCGCGGGCTGGCGGGCGAATCCCATCATGGATGCCGGCCGCTTCGAGCTGGTGGATGCTACGATATCGTACGACACGCGCAACAACGTGAGCAACCCGTGGACCGGCTGGCTCATCGTGGCGAACGTGGAGCATGGATGGAGCCCGCAAGTCTCGCTCGGTCCGGCCGCGCCGCTCGCGCGCCCCGATACGCCGTCGCCCACCTCGCTGGATTACACGCGCGGCTTCCTCGACGCTCGACGCTACAACCGCATCTCGCCGCAGAGCCAGCTCAACCTCCGCCTGGTCCTCGGCGGCTGGCTGGGCGGCGATCCGCTCCCTCTGCAGAAGCGCTTCTCGCTCGGCGGGGCCGGCACTCTCCCCGGCTACGACTTTCGCGACATCACGTCGGGGGAGGACGTGCTCACCTGCAGCGCCGGCGCCGCGATTCCGGGGAGCCCGACGCAGTGCGAGCGCGTCGCGCTGCTGCAGGCCGAGTACCGCGGCAATCTGCGCTTCCATCTCTTCGGCGGTGCGGGCACGGGAGGATGGAACTGGAGCTTTTACCACCCGCTGCAGTGGGTGGTGTTCGCCGACGCCGGACGCGGTTGGCTTCTCCACGAGCGCGACGCCGACGGACTGGTGCGGAGGGCGCCCGCCTTCCCGTCGCTCGGCACTTTCAAGAGCGACATCGGGATCGGCCTCGACGCCGAGGTGTTGGGAATCTTCATCGCGAAGTCGCTGACAGATGCGGGCGACCCGATCAACTTCTCGGTGCGGCTGAGACACCGCTTCTGATGCGACTCCCGCCGTTGATCGCGTTCCTGCTCTTCCTGTTCGCCTCTCCGCTCGCGGCCCAGCGCGAAGCGCGCCTCGAGGTCTCCCTCCCCGTCGACGCGGAGCTCACGCGCCGCGCGCCGGCCATCAGCGCGCAGAACATGCTCAGCGACCGTCGCCTGGAGGAGCTCCTGCACAGTGGCTTCCCCGCCCGCCTGCACTTCAAGGTGGAATTGTGGTCCGCCGATGGCGTCTTCGACGCGCTCAAGTCCGAAGCCGAGTGGGACGTGATCGTGCGCTACAACCCCCTCGAGCGCCGCTATTCCGCCGCGCGCATCGTACGGGAGCACGCCGCCTCCCTCGGCTCCTACGCCTCCTTCGACAGCGTGCAGGCCGCAGTCGCCCGCCCCTACCGCCCTTCCATCCGCCTCCCCTCGGGCACCGGCCGCCACTACTACATCGTGATGCTCGACGTGGAGATGCTGTCGGTGAACGACATCGACGAAGTCGAACGCTGGCTCCGCGGCGAGCTATCCCCCGCCGTCCGCGGCGAACGCAACGCCGGCACCGCCCTCTCCCGCGGCGCCAAGACCCTCGTCACACGCCTCCTCGGCGGCAGGAGCCAGCATTACGAGGCGAGAACCCGGGTTTTCAGGGGAGGATAAGCGAACGGGGGAGAGAAAGGAGAGCGCCGAAGACAGAAGCTGCCTCGGGGGTGAGGGCCAGAGGCAGGTGGCCATCATCCGCGCGGAAGCGCCGCCGTCATCCCCGCAAGTCGCGGGGATGACTTCGCTTTACGAGCCCTTCACTGCTTTCTGCTTTCTGCTCTCTGCTTTCTGCCTACTCACAGTTCACAGTCCCTCCAGCTGCTCCAACGTCTCCTCGCCATAAAAGAGCCGGATGTACTTCGACTGGATCGGGGTGAGGCGGCGGACGGCCCAGCTGAGGTGGACGAAGTGGGGCTCATAGGGGTGCGTGAGGGGATGCATGCCGATTTCGTCGGGCATGCGGTTGCCCTTGCGCGTGTTGCAGGGGGAGCAGGCCGTCACCACGTTCGCCCAGTCGTTCGTGCCGCCGCGCGAGATCGGGATCAGGTGGTCGCGCGTGAGCGACTCGCGCGGGCGCAGATCGGCGGTGGTGCGGCCGCAGTACTGGCAGCGGTAATTGTCGCGCGCGAAGAGGAAGGTGTTGGTCACCTGGCGCCGGAAGCGGCGCGGCACGTGGATGAACTTCACCAGCCGGATGACCACCGGGCGCGGAAGGGTGAGGCGCTCCGAATGAACCAGGCGCTCCTCATCCGCCTCGACGATCTCGGCCTTTCCATCGAGCACGAGCCGAAGCGCCCTTCGCATGGGCACCATCGTGAGCGGCTCGAACGATGCGTTCAACGCCAGACACCCGACGACCACGTGGCCCTCCTGTACCAACAAAAAGAAACTCCCGCCTGAAACCTCGGGGCGGGAGCGTGCAGACTACGTCACACGGGCATACTCCCGTCGCGCCGCGCACTGGCGGCGCATGCCATCCGTTCTACACTCGTCACCCCGGCTCTGTGCCAGAGGATGGCCCACGTTCCGCGCGGATGGTCCACCGTTCTCCCCTCGCTCACCCGAGCGCCTGTGCGACTTCGCTCACCGGCGTGAGCCAGCCGTAGCGATCTTCGATCTTCCCGGTCGCTATCCCCATGAACTGCTCCTGGATGGCGCGCGTAACCGGCCCCGGCTTCCCGTCGCCCGTCTGGATGCGATCCACCGACCGGATCGGAGTCAGCTCGGCCGCCGTGCCCGAGAAGAAGAGCTCATCTGCGATATAGAGCATCTCCCTCGGGATGACCATCTCGCGCACCTCGATGTCGAGGTCGTGCGCGATGCGCATCACCGAGTCGCGCGTGATTCCCTGCAGGATACCTGCGGAGAGTGGCGACGTGTACAACACTCCGTCGCGCACGAGGAAGACGTTCTCTCCGCTCCCCTCACCCACGTAACCCTGAGTGTCGAGCACGATCCCCTCGGCGTAGCGGTTGACGCGTGCCTCCATCTTGGAGAGTTGCGAACCCAGGTAGTTGCCGCCCGCCTTGGCGAGGGCCGGGATCGTGTCGGGCGCCGGCCTGCGCCAGCTCGACACACCCGCGTCGACGCCCGTCTCGAGCGCATCCTCGCCCAGGTACCGCCCCCAGCGCCACGCCACGATGAAGGTCTCGGCCGGCAGATCCACCGGGTAGATCCCCATCTGCTCTCCGGTGCGGATCACGATAGGGCGGATGTAGCACTCCACGAGGTCGTTCGCGGCGACCGTCTCCACGCACGCATGGCAGAGCGCTTCAACGCTGTAGCGCGGCACGATCCGGTAGATCTTGCACGAGTCGTGGAGGCGCTGCATGTGATCGCGCAACCGGAAGATCGCGGGCCCCGCCGGCGTGTTATAGCAGCGCACGCCCTCGAACACCGACGAGCCGTAGTGCACCACGTGACTCATCACATGGATGGTCGCGCTTTCCCACTGCACCAACTGCCCGTCGCGCCAGATCAGCGAAGTTCGCCCCGAACTCCCGTCAGACATACTCGCTCCGGAGAGAGATGAGTCAATTTTAACCGGCTGAAGGACGGTGGGAAAGAGAGAAACAGGAGAGCAGCGCGCAGAAAGCAGGAGGGAGGCGACAGGCAGCAGGAGCGGCACACCACCCATAGTCATCCCGCATGCGCGGGAAGGACTATGGTGTTGTCATCGCTTTCGTGGGGACGACGCGAGTATGGATCCCCGCTTGCGCGGGGATGGCCATGTTCCCGGATCCGTTCACTCCTTTCTGCCTTCTGCTCTCCGCTTCCCTTACGGACTCCGCCTCACACCCGAAGTATCGGGGCGGCGGGGCGTGGAACCCGGGATATGGAATGGGTCGGGGACGGGACGCAGGGTGTCGCGCCGAGCGCCGCGCGGGGGCTGGTTGAAGGGGCGCGACATGTTGGCGCCGGCCGAGTCCATCGGCGACTGGATGCCGAAGGGAGTGTGCACGGTGCACTCGCCCGTCGGTTCGGTGCCGGGGATGAAGTACTCGGTCACCACCACGCTGTCGGGACAGAAGGGGTTCCGCAGCATCCCGGTAGTCTCATCTATCTGGCGAACGAGAATGTCTTCGGGCCGCGGCCAGTCGGGAGGGGCGGGACGTCGCTGGTAGACTTCCTTCATGAAGGCGATCCACGCCGGTGCGGCGAGGCGGCCGCCCTGCGCATTCGACATGATCTTCTGCGGCTGGTCGAAGCCGAGCCATACACCGGCAACCATGTCCGATGTGTAGCCGATGAACCAGACATCGGCGTAGTCGTTGGTGGTGCCGGTCTTGCCGCCGGCGGGAACGTGGAAGCCGGAAGACCACACGCGCGCAGCCGTACCCCGGCGCACGACGTCCTTCATAACGTCCACCATGAGCCACGCTTCATCGCGCGAGAGCACTCGTACCTGCCGCGGCTTCGCCTCCCATACCACGTTCCCCCGGTTGTCCTCGATGCGCAGGATTCCGTTGGCCTGCACACGCTCGCCGAGTGTGGCGAAGGTGGAGTAGGCCGAGACCATCTCGATCGGGTAGACGTCGGCCGCACCGATCGCGATTGACGGAACCGGAGGAATCGGGGTGGTGATCCCCATGCGACGCGCCATGTCTATCACGTTCCGCTCGCCGAGCTCCATCCCGAGGCGGATGGTGGGGAGGTTGCGTGACTGGTACAGGGCGCGGCGCATCGGCATGTAGCCCTCGTACTTGAGATCGTAGTTCTGCGGTGTCCAGGTGGTCCCGTTGTCCTGCGGCAGCGAGAGCGCGCTGTCGTCGAGCATGTAGGAGAGCGGGTAGCCGTTGTGGACCGCGGTGGAGTACACGATTGGCTTGAAAGTGGAGCCGGGCTGCCTGAGCGCCTGGGTGGCGCGATTGAACTTGGAGTCGTCGAAGTCGCGGCCGCCCACGAGGGCGCGCACGGCGCCGGTGCGCGGATCCAGCGCCACGAAGGCGCCCTGCAGGTACGGCGAGTTGCCGAGTGAGTCGCCCTCGCCGTTCGCGTTGCGCGCCTGATACTGCTCGTACGTGATGTGGTTGAACTTCCCCCACTTCCCGCCCTCGATCTCCTCGAGCTGCTGCTCCATGTTGCGCTCGGCGGCGAGCTGCATGTCGATGTCGAGGGTGGTGTACACCTTGTAGCCCTGCGTGTAGAGCCGGCTTCCGAACTGGTCCTCGAGCTGCTTGCGGATCCACTCCACGAAGTACGGCGCCAGCTCACCGGACTCGGTCTTGCGCGCGAGCTGGAGTGGGTACGCCTGCGCGAGCTGAGCGTCCGCGGCGCTCACCACGCCCTCCTGCCGCATGAGGGCGATGATCGTGTTGCGCCGCTGGATGGCGCGATCGGGGAAGCGCCGCGGGTTGTAGCGCGACGGCGCCTTGGGGAGCGCGGCCAGTGTTGCCGCCTCCGCGAGATTGAGATCGCGCACCGACTTCCCGAAGTAGCGCTGCGACGCCGTCTCCACTCCGTACGCGCCGTTGCCGAGCGCGATCTGGTTGAGGTACAGCTCGAGAATCCTCTGCTTGGGATAGAGCGACTCGATCTGCCGGGCGATCTTCATCTCCTTCAGCTTGCGCGTGAGCGTCTTCTCGCGGCTGATCTTCTCGGTGAAGATGTTCCGCGCGAGCTGCATGGTGATCGTGGAGAAGCCCTGGGCGTAGCCACCGGCGAGCACGTTGTGGAAGGCGGCG
>DASSOX010000270.1:0-8918 GCA_035700125.1 Gemmatimonadaceae bacterium | reverse complement strand
CGCGTCGTACACGTAGCGCACCGATGGGAAATCGAGCCCGGTCATCACGATGGTGTCGCGCGGCGGCTCGTAGCGGAGCGACGAGAGAACGACGGCCTGCGCAGTGGTGACGTTGGGGAGCATCGCCACCTCGCCTGCATCCGCGCCTATGAGCGGAGCGATCCCATCTCCAACACGCACCGGCATCTCCCACCACCCCTCCGCCCATGCCCGCACGCCGCGCGTCGCCCACAGGTCGCAGTATTCGGCGAGGCGCTCCGGGACGGCACGCGGCATGGCACCGAGCGAGTTCGATACCAGATAGGTAGTTCGCTCGAGGATCGGGAAGTGAGCTCGGTAGCGAAGGAGAGTGTCGGACATTCTGGCAGGGGTGGTGTGAGCGTAGTCACGGACGTGCAGTGTTCGGTGCCCGTGCTGCTCCAGCCGGGCGCGATCCGTCCACGCTCCGATCTAAGCGTCACGTGGGGGACGCGCCAGTAGCGAGTGCGGGCAGCACGTCTCGGTAGCGCGTGCTGGCGACAAAGGTACGGGTGGCGTATGGGTAGCCCACGGGTGGCGCGCGGCGGTTGCTGGCTCCATCCACGGGCGCGTCACTGGTACCCTCCTTGCGCTCAGGGGGGTCGCCAAGGCAGAACTGTACGAGTGCGAGGCAGCCGGAATGACGGCGCGTCGTCCCATTCGACCACTGATAAGCGGAGGAGGAGCGGCATGAAGAGCACCTGGGTAGTCACCGCGGCTGCGGCCGCGGCGTTCCTTGCGGGGCCGCGCGCGAGCGCGCAGCTCGCCCGTGTGCCGGAAGCGGTTCCACAGGCGTCCATATCTCGAGAGGCAGCTACGCCAGCTACGCCCGCTGCGAGCGGTCCCACGCTGAACAGCGACGCACTTGCGCCCCGGCTCGACATCGCCGGCGAAAAGTCGAAGACGGTCGCCGCGGATGGTCGTCCCTTCGGCCTGAGCCAGACGCTCATGATCGTGGGCGGCGCCGCGTTCGTTGCCGGCGCGATTATAGGCGACGACGCGGGTACGGTGATGATGGTAGCGGGCGCTGGTGTGGGCCTATACGGCCTTTACCTTTATCTGCATAAGCCATCGACGAGCGCTGACTCGCGCTCGATTGGAGTGGGGTACCGCATACCCGTCAGTCCCTGAACCCTTCCCATACGTCATGTACGGGATCCCCCAGAAGACAGCTCTCGTACTTGGCGGCGGCGGCCTGAAGGGCTTCGCACACATCGGCGTGATGCGCGCGTTCGTGGAGCGCGGCATCACGCCGAGCGTGTTTGCCGGCACGAGCATCGGCTCGATGATCGCGGCCGCGCACGTCAGCGGGATGAGTGTCGGCGAGATGGCCGACCGTGCGCTCTCGCTCAGGCGGCGCGACCTTTTTCGCATCAACCACATGGGGATGATCCTCGAACGAATGCACTCCCCCTCGCTATACCTCGAAGAGCCGCTGCGCCTGCTCTGCGAGGGCGTGAGTCCGTCGGGGACTTTCGAGGAGCTGGACACTCCGCTCCTGGTGAACACCGTAGACGTCGCGTCGGGCACGCGCGTGGTGTGGGGGCTGCCGGGGTTGAAGGACGTACCTGTGATAGACGCCGTGTACGCCTCGTGCGCGCTTCCGGGCTTTTTCCCGCCCGGCGTGGTGGGCGGCCGCAACTGCATCGACGGCGGCACCATAGACAACCTTCCCGTGGCGATCGCATCGCTCGGCATGGACGCGGTGATCGCGGTGGACGTGGGGAGCTCCGAGCTCGCGCGGCAGGACGACATCGCGACTCAGGGCTTCGCGACTATCTACATGCGCGCCGCGACGATCATGATGCACTCGCTGCAGGAGCGCGAGCTCACCCAGTGGAAGGGTCCGCCCATGCTTCTCCTGCGACCGCCGGTGAGCCACCACGACTGGTTCAGCTTCTCGAACACGGCGGAGCTCATCGAGGCCGGCTACGCCGCTGCATCGCAGGCGCTCGATCAGCTCGGCGACGCCCTCACGAACGGCTCCGGCATCTACCCGCGCCGCATGGTGCGACTGTCAGTGGATTCCGAGAAGTGCATCGGCTGCGGGATCTGCGTGGCGCTCGCACCTGAAATCATGGAGATGCGCCGCGATGGGAAAGCGCACCCAACTCCCGTCGCACTCGAGTGGTCACCTGCCGACGGCGACTTCGTTCAGGAGTGTCCCACCGAGGCGATCACGGTGCGCTCTCTGGACGGGACGCGCGCAACGAGGCGGCCCATGACGGAGACCACGCTCGATGCCGCCGACGATTGAACGCTCGACAGAGTGCTAGCTCGGAGAGAGCTCCTCGGCTTCGACGATGCGCGTGAAGGGGACGCCGGCAGTCTCGTTCACCGCCCTCACGGTGGCCGCGTCGTCCGCCTCGAAGAGACACATGCAGTGGCCATCCACCGGAACGAAGGTGGAGCGCAGATATCGAACGGATCTACCGGCGGCGGTGAAGTCTCTGCTGGTTTCCTCCACGGCGCGCTTCGCCTCGGCGAGTTGCGCCAGCGTCACGCCCGGCAGCTCCCGCTCCGCCATGTAGAGACGCATCTGTAATCCTCCACTCGAATACTGCGGTTCACTGCTCGGCGTGCGCTCGTCGCCCGCGGGGCCAACATCGGCAAGAGGTTACCGTCCTCGACGGTGTCCCGTATCCCAACATTACGCGCCCTTGGGCGTCCCACAAGAGGAAGCCGCATGAAGCGACTCGTGAACTCGTTCTTTCAGGGGCTCCTGGTAGTCGGGCCGCTGGCTATCACGCTCTACGTATGCTGGGCGGTATTCAGCACGATAGACCGCTGGTTGGGCGTCCCGATTCCGGGAGTGGGATTCGTCCTCACCATCCTCCTGATCACACTGGTGGGGTTCCTCGCCACCAACCTCGTCACGCGGGGAACGATCTCGCTCGTGGAACGCGTGATGGCGCGCCTCCCCTTCCTCCGCCTGATCTACTCGTCCAGCAAGGATCTCCTCGATGCCTTCGTGGGTGAGAAGCGACGCTTCGACCGACCGGTGCTGGTGTCCCTCACTTCCGCGAACGATGTGCGCGTCCTGGGCTTCGTCACGCGCGATACTCTCACGTCACTCGGCCTCCAGCGATCGGTAGCTGTGTACGTGCCGCAGTCGTACGGGTGGGCCGGCAACGTCTTGATCTGCGCGCCGGAGCGAGTGGCGCCGGTGCAGCTCGACAGCGCCGAGGTTATGGCGTTTGTCGTGTCTGGAGGAGTGACCGGGGTGGCCTGAGCACGGTGCAGGTGGTAGCTTCGCTCGTCCGTACAGCATTCGGCCGCTCCGCCGCCGAAGTCGGAGGCGCGCGGCCGATTCGAAATCCGCCGGAGTCTCTCCCGCAATGACAGCACCCGATACCAGTCGAACCGCCGCGCGCAGGCGTGGCGCCCCGCTGCGGCTGCAGCGTCCCGTGTACGACGTATGCATCGTGGGAAGCGGTGCGGGTGGTGGAATGGCGGCATACATGCTGACGCAGGCGGGCGCCAACGTCGTGCTTCTCGAGGCGGGGCCCGAGTGGTACAGCACGCGCGACGCCGCAATGCTCCGCTGGAACTACGATTCCCCGCGTCGCGGCGCATCCACCGCCGACCGACCCTTCGGCGAATTCGACGCTTGCATCGGCGGCTGGAACATAGACGGCGAGCCGTACACGCGCGCCGAGGGGACGAAGTTCGACTGGTGGCGCGCCCGCATGCTCGGCGGTCGCACGAATCACTGGGGACGCATCTCTCTTCGCTTCGGCCCCGACGACTTCCGCGGGAAGAGCAGAGATGGGCTGGGCGATGACTGGCCGATCGCCTACGACGATGTGGCGCCGTACTACGACCGGATAGACCGGCTGATCGGGATCTTCGGGAGTAGCGAGGGACTTCGCAACCACCCCGACGGAATATTCCAGCCGCCGCCGCGGCCGCGGTGCTACGAGCTGCTCGTGAAGGATGCGTGCGATCGGCTGGGCGTCACCTGCATCTCCTCGCGACTCTCCATCATCACCAAGCCGCTGAATGGGCGCGCGCCCTGCCACTACTGTGGGCAATGCAACCGCGGCTGCTCGGTGAACGCAAACTTCTCGAGCCCCGGCGTGCTCATCGCCCCCGCTTCGAAGACTGGGCGGCTCACGCTCATCACGAACGCGATGGCGCGCGAAGTCACCACGGATGCTTCGGGGCTCGCGACCGGCGTCTCCTTCATAGACAAGAACACCGGCGCCGACGAGCACGTACGTGCCCGAGTAGTGGTGCTCGCCGCGAGCGCCTGCGAGTCGGCGCGACTGCTTCTCAACTCGCGTTCATCGCGCTTCCCCAACGGACTCGCGAACTCGAGCGGCGTGGTCGGAAAGTATCTCACCGACACCACCGGCACCGACGTGGCGGGCTTCATCCCCAGGATGATGGACCACGTCCCGCACAACGAAGACGGTGTGGGCGGGATGCACGTCTACATGCCCTGGTGGCTGGACAACGCGAAGCTCGACTTTCCGCGCGGCTATCACATAGAGGTGTGGGGCGGACTCGGGATGCCCTCCTACGGCTTCATGGGCGGAATTCAGCGCTACCCCTCTGGCGGCGGCTACGGCAAGAACCTCAAGGAGGACTACCGCCGCTACTACGGCGCTACGATCGGCTTCTCCGGACGTGGCGAGATGATACCGAACGAGGATTCGTACTGCGACATCGATCCTGACACGGTGGACCGCTGGGGGATTCCGGTGCTCCGCTTCCACTGGAAGTGGACCGACCACGAGTACCTGCAGGTGAAGCACATGCAGCAGACCTTCCGTTCGCTGATCGCCGAGATGGGCGGTGAGGTCTTCGATCCGATGCCGAGCGCCGACGAGGGTTATGGCATAGCTCCAGGCGGCAGGATCATCCACGAGCTGGGCACCACCCGCATGGGACGCGACCCGCGCACATCGGTTGTGAACGAGTTCGGCCAGGCGCACGAAGTGAAGAATCTCTTCGTTGCCGATGGCGGCCCATTCGTGTCGCAGGCCGACAAGAATCCCACGTGGACCATCCTCGCGCTCTCGATGCGGACGAGCGAGTACATCGCGGGAATGCGGAAGAGGGGGGAGATATGAAGGAGAGCAGAGAGCAGGAAGCAGTTGACTGCGAGGGTTCAGGAGGCAGGGTTCAGGGTTCAGGTACTGCACACCCAACAGTCATCCCCGCGAAAGCGATTACCGTCATCCCCGCGGAAGCCTCAGCTGTCATCCCCGCGGAAGCGGGGACCCATGTTGCTCAGCCGAACATGGATTCCCGCTCGCGCGGGGATGACCGTGCGGATTCGCGCGGGGACGATGTTGTGGGCACGCGCGGAGATGCCGGTGCTGGCACGCGCGGGGGTGACGGCGAGCGCGCGGGGATGCGACGGAGGGAGGCGCTGGGGGTGATGGCGATGGTACCGGTGGTGGCGGCGTGGGATTGGGGTGGAGCGACGGTCGTGGAGCGGGCGGCGAGGGCGGCGGAGGACGCGATCGGAGAGAGCTCTGCGAGCGGGGTGGCTTTTGCGCCGAAGTTCTTCACGGCGCACGAGTGGAAGACGGTAAGTGTACTCGCGGACATGGTGATCCCGCGCGACGAGCGATCGGGGAGCGCTACGGATGCGGGGGTGCCGGAGTTCATGGACTTCATGATGACCGATCGTCCATCGAACCAGCTCCCGATGCGCGGAGGGCTCGCATGGCTCGACGCCGAGTGCCGGAAGAGATGGAAGAAGAGCTTCGTCGCATGCTCGGCCAGCGAGCGGACGGCGCTGCTCGATGATATCGCCTGGCCGGAGCGTGCGGCACCGGAGATGAGTCAGGGAGTCGCTTTCTTCAACCGCTTCCGCGACCTCACCGCGTCGGGGTTCTTCTCGAGCAAGATGGGAGTGGCGGATCTGCGCTATAAGGGGAATACCGTGGTTCCGGTGTGGAAGGGATGTCCGGACGATGCGCTCGCGAAGCTGGGCGTGAGCTACGGTACGAAGTGGGATACTCATGACGAAGCGCCGTCGCGAGAGTGAGGATGGCGCAGGTTACGAACAGGCCGGGATGGGAGGAGTGCGAATGACGGAAGCGACGCCGCCGCGGCGGCTGGGAATCGGGATCATCGGGAGCGGCTTCAACGCGAAGTTCCACATGCAGGGCTTCGTCGGGGTACGTGACGCCGACATACTCGGCGTCTGGAGCCCGAATGCGCGGAACGCCGCTGCCGCTGCTGCGCTCGCGCGCAAACTCGGCGTGGGCGAGGCGAAGGCGTACAGGTCCATCGGTGATATGGTGGCCGATCCCGCCATCCACGCGCTCTGGATCTGCGGTCCCAACCACAAGCGCGTGGAGAACATGGAGGAGATCGTCGAGGCGATCGAGTCCGGACGCGGATCGCTTCGCGGGATCGCCTGCGAGAAGCCGCTCGCGCGCAACGTGGCGGAGGCGAAGCAAGTGGTGGCTCTCGCGAAGAAGGCGGGCGTCAGCACCGGCTATCTGGAAAACCAGCTGTTCGCCCCGCAGGTGGAGCGCGGCCGGGAGATCATCTGGGCACGCGGCGCGAAGCTTACCGGCCGCCCGTATCTGGCGCGTGCCGCGGAAGAACACAGCGGTCCACACATGCCCTGGTTCTGGCAAGGGAAGCTGCAGGGCGGCGGAGTGCTGAACGACATGATGTGTCACTCGGCGCTCGTGGTTCGCCACCTCCTCACCCAGCCTGGTGCCCCATACTCGTCGCTTCAACCGGTGAGCATCACCGGACATGTCGCGAGCCTCAAGTGGACGCGTCCCGAGTACGCGCGCCGGCTCGCGCGCGACATGGGGAAGGGCGTGGACTACCTGAAGCATCCCGCCGAGGACTTCGCCAGCATCCTCATCGAGTTCGAGGATGAGCAGAAGAACAGAGTGATCGGCGAAGCTTCCACATCGTGGAGCTTCGTAGGCGCCGGCCTGCGACTTTCAGCCGAGCTACTCGGCCCCGAGTACTCGATGTCGTGGAACACCCTCGACAGCGGTCTCAATCTCTTCTTCAGCCGCGAGGTCAAGGGCAAAGCCGGCGAAGATCTGGTCGAGAAGCAGAACGCCGAGATCGGCCTCATGCCCGTCGTCGCCAACGAGGCCGCCGCCTACGGCTACGAAGCCGAGGATCGCCACTTCGTGCGCGCCTTCCTGGGCAAAGAGCCCCCCGTCCTCACCTTCGACGACGGCCTCGATGTAGTGAAGATCCTCATGGCCGCCTACATGAGCGCCGAGCAAAGGCGCACGCTCTCCTTCCCTCCCAGAGGCCTGGAGAAGTTCGTCCCTTCCGTGGCGCGGTAGGGGGGAGGACGGCAGGAGGCAGGAGGCAGGGAAAGCGCTGAGGGTTCAGGAGGCAGGGTTCAGGTACTGCCTCGGCGGCGGGATCTCGATCGCTGGGTAGTTCCTGAACCCTGAACCCTGCCTCCTGAACCCTCGCAGTTCCTGCTCTCTGCTCTCTGCTCTCTGCTCTCTGCCGTCCCCCCTACCCCACCACTGCCGCCACCCCCTCCACCTCCTCGCGTGCTTCGCGCTTGGGTCGGAACATGGCGGCGAAGAGAACGAGAATCGCGAGAGCGCCGACGGCGGGGACGAGCCAGATCGAGCGCCAGTCGTGGCCCGAGGGGGTGCGGAAGGCATCTACGACGGGGCCAGAGAGCAGAGAGCCGATGAAGAGACCAGCGCCTTGCGTGATGAAGGCGAGAAAGCCCTGCGCGGCCGCGCGAATGTTGATGCCGGCGCGCTGGTCCACGTATATCTGCCCCGTGACGAAGAAGAAATCGTAGCAGAGTCCGTGGAGCAGGATGCCGATGAAGAGCAGCCACTGGAGCGAACCGGCGTTGCCGTAAGCGAAGCAGACATACCGAAGCGCCCACGCGGCCATCCCCATGAGCAGGATTCGTTTCACGCCCAGCCGCACGAGGAACCACCCCAGGAGAAGCATGAATCCGAATTCCGACGCCTGGCCCAGCGTCATCTTCGTGGCAGCTTCCTGTACGCCAATCTCGTTCAGGAAGGGGTTGGTGAAAGTGTAGTAGAACTGCAGCGGGATGCAGAGCAGGAACGACCCGAGGATGAAGGTCGCGAACGAGCGGTCGCGCAGGAGCGCCAGTGCATCGAGCCCCAGCACATCGCGAACGCTGAACCGCTTCCCGGCCGCGTGCGGAGGCGTATGCGGCAGGAGGAAGCAGAAGAGTCCAAGCGCTATCGACGCCCCAGCGGCGATCTGCAGCGGCACCACGGTCGGCTCGAGGTGAAGCCGCCCGATGATGACCCCAGCCACGATCCATCCGATAGTTCCCATCACACGAATCGCCGGGAACTCGCGCGCCGAATCCTTCATGTTGTCGAAGGAGATCGAGTTCACCAGCGCGAGCGTGGGCATGTAGCAGAGCGCGTACACGATCAACGCTGGATAGAACGCCGCAAAGCTCGTGAGCGTGGAGACGTAGAAGAGCACCGCTCCGCCCAGGAGGTGGAGGATGGCGAGGATGCGCTCCGTGGCGAAGAAACGGTCGGCCACCATCCCGATGAAGAACGGTGAAATCATCGCCGCTATCGCCGTAGCGCCATATGCCAGTCCCACCTGCGTCCCATCGAAACGGAGCGCCTCACCCAGGTAGGTCCCCATGGTGACGAACCATGCTCCCCACACGAAGAACTCGAGGAACATCATCACCGATAGCCGCACGCGTACGCTTGTCATGGCGCGGGAAGATATGGGTGGGGAGGGAGAGGGCAAGGGACGGGGAAGGAGCGGAGAGCAGGAAGTACCAGGGTTCAGGAGGCAGGGTTCAGGGTTCAGGAACTACCTCTACAGCTGCCGTCATTCCCGCGGAAGCGGGAAATCGTGTTACTCAGCCAAACATGGATCCCCGTTTGCGCGGGAATGACAAGCCCTAGGTAGTTCCTGAACCC
>DASSOX010000269.1:0-2855 GCA_035700125.1 Gemmatimonadaceae bacterium | reverse complement strand
AATCTGTCGAAGTACCGCGAGATCCAGCGGAAGCTCGCCGACCCGCGCACGCGCGGATCCGGCGAGCGCGCATCGCTCGTGGCCAACGGGAAGGTGGTGGTGCTGGTGACATCCAGCATCCACTCCACCGAAGTAGGCGGGATTCTCACGCCCACCGCGCTCGCCTACAGGTTGGCGTCAGGAGAGGATGCGGAGACGCGATCCATCCGCCAGAACGATCTGGTGATACTCGTCCCGTCGCTCAACCCAGATGGCGTGGACATCGTCCACGACTGGTATCAATCGAGTCTGGGGAAGCCGTGGGAGGGGAGCGGCCCGCCGGTCATCTACAACAAGTACACCGGGCACGACGACAACCGCGACTGGTATGCGTTCACCCAGGTGGAAACCCAGCTCACGATCGACTCGCTGCACAACGTGTGGCACCCCGAGATCGTGAACGACATCCACCAGCAGGGTCCGCGCGCTTCGCGGCTATTCGTGCCGCCGTACATGGATCCCTGGGAGCCCAATGTCGATCCCATCATCGCCGCGGGCGTGAACAGCATGGGGATGGCGATGGCGTGGCGCCTGACGGCCGACGGAAAGACCGGGATCGCCACGAATGCATCGTACGATGCGTGGACGCCGGCGCGCTCGTACCAGCACTATCACGCCGGGATCCGCATCCTCACCGAGACAGCGAGCGCGCGGCTGGCCACGCCGATCGACCTTCCGTTCGACTCGCTCGGCGGCGGCCGCGGCTTCGATCCCAAGGTGATGTCGTGGAACTTCGTGGCTCCCTGGCCGGGCGGGCACTGGACCATCGGCGACATCGTGGACTACCAGACCAGCGCCACCTGGGCGCTGCTGGTGCAAGCGTCGCTGGAGCGAGGGAAGTGGCTGGAGAGCTTCACGCGGGTTGGCGAACGCGCGGTGGAGGGACGCGGCGCCCCCGGGCGCGATGACTGGCCGGTGGCGTATCTCATCCCGACCAGACAGCCGGACACGGCGTCGCTCGAGACGATGCTGCGTATCCTGCAGCGCGGCCAGGTGGAGATCCGCCGCACGCGAGCGCCGCTCACCGTCGGAGGCGCGAGTTACCCGGCTGGAACGTACGCGATCTTCATGGCGCAGCCATACGGGAGCTTCGCCAAGGCGCTGCTCGAGGTGCAGCACTACCCCGATCTCCGCGAATATCCCGGCGGGCCGCCCAAGCGGCCGTACGACGTCACCGCGGCTACGCTGCCGCTCATGATGGGAGTTCACGCCGCCGCGGTGAGCGACACGCTGGCAGTCGCGACCTCGACGCCCATCGCGCCCATCGCGCCGCCGAAGCTCGAGGTGCCGGGGCTGAGCGGCGAGACGTCGCGCAGGATCGCGATCTACAGGAGCTACGATCCGTCGATGGACGAAGGGTGGACTCGCTTCGTCTTCGACCAGTACCACATCCCCTTCACGAGCATCGTCGATAGCGACGTGCGCGCGGGAAGGCTGCACGATCGTTTCGACGTGATCATCCTCCCCGACCAGTCGCCCCGTGGGCTCTCCCGTGGTGTGACGCGTCCCTATCCCGACTCGCTGAAAGGCGGGCTCGGTACGGAGGGCGCCGCGGCGCTGGCGGATTTCGTGGAGGCGGGCGGCACGCTGGTCGCGTTCAACGAAGCGAGCGAGTACGCGATCGAAGCGCTCTCGTTGCCGGTGAAGAACGTGCTCGCGGAGCTGAAGTCGCAGGAGTTCTACGCGCCGGGCTCGATACTGCGCGTGACGTTCGACGCGAGCAGTCCCGTGACGAGGCGGATGGTCGCACCGCCGGCGATCTGGTTCGAGGAGGGGCCGGCCTTCGAGATAACGGATGCATCGAAGGCCACCGCGGTCGCGACGTATCCCGACGAGGGGAACCCGCTCCTCTCCGGCTGGCTGCTGGGCGGTGAGAAGCTGCACGGCAAGGCCGCTCTCGTGGACGTCGAGAGAGGGAAGGGGCATGTGGTGCTCTTCGGCTTTCGTCCGCAGTACCGCGCGCAGACGACGGCCACCTACCCGCTGCTCTGGGGCGCGCTGCTGCGGTAGCCGGCGAACGCGGCTCGGCAGCACCGCACTCGATAGTGTCGTCGCGCCCGCGGCACGACTGGCGGAAATGCGCCCGGGGGAGATGCCTCCGGGCGCTTCCTCCGCATGTACATTCCGGATATGGTCCCGACATCGGGAGAATCATCGCACACGCCCGCTCCCCGATCGAGCTCCGCTCCGAATGCGTCGATCCTGGTGATCGACGATGAGCCGAAGGTTCGCGATGCGGTTCGTGCCGCGCTTGCCGACGAAGTGGGCCGCGTGCTGGAGGCCGCGGACGGCACGAGTGGACTCGCCACAGCGGCGGCGCAACGTCCCGATCTCGTCGTGCTCGATCTCGGCCTGCCGGACATGGAGGGGGTCGAGGTGGCACGCGCTCTCCGGCGCTGGTCGAGCGCGCCGATCATCGTCCTCACCGCGCGCCATGCGGATGACGAGAAGGTGCGACTCCTCGACATCGGTGCCGACGACTACGTCACCAAGCCCTTCAGCAGCTCGGAGCTTCGCGCACGGGTCCATGCACAGCTCCGCCGCGCGCGTATGGCGCCGATACCGGGCGGGGATGCGCCGGTGGTCACGGGCGACTTGTCCGTGGATTTCGCGCGTCGCATCGTCACCCGTGCGGGTGCAACGGTGCACCTCACGCGTACCGAGTGGGGACTTCTCGAGGCGCTCCTCAAGCACGCCGACCGGCCTGTGACGCACCGGCAGCTCTTTCACGCGGTGTGGGGCAACGCGTCCGGCGACGCGCAGCATTACCTGAGGGTCTACATTGCCCACCTCAGGCGGAAGTTGGAGGCCGATCC
>DASSOX010000268.1:0-2995 GCA_035700125.1 Gemmatimonadaceae bacterium | reverse complement strand
GTGCAGGACAACTCCACCGTGGGCGGCCCGTCGCAGACGCGCACCGACAACGGGATCACGAACCGCGACTGGTTCTTCACCGCGGGCGGCGACGGCTTCCAGACGCGCGTTGATCCGAAGGATCCGAACACCGTCTACTCGCAGTCGCAGCACGGCAACCTCGCGCGCTTCGACCTCGCCACCGGCGAGCGGATCGACATCCAGCCGCAGCCCGGCGCGGGCGAGGAGGGGCTCCGCTGGCACTGGGATTCGCCGCTCATCATCTCCCCTTTCTCCAACACACGCCTGTACTTCGCTGCGAACCGGCTCTTCCGGAGCGACGACCGCGGCAACACGTGGCGCGCGGTGAGCCCGGATCTCACTCGCCGGATAGACCGCAACAAGCTGAAGATGATGGGCCGCGTGTGGAGCGTGGACGCGGTGGCGAAGAACACATCGACTTCGCTCTACGGCACGATCGTCACGCTGGCCGAATCGCCGTTGCGGGAAGGACTGCTCTGGGTAGGCACGGACGATGGACTCATACAAGTGAGCAGCGACGCGGGCGCCAACTGGCGGAAGGTCGAAGGGATTCGCGGCGCGCCCGACAGCGCGTTCGTTTCGCGCGTCACGCCATCGAGCCACGACACGAGCACCGTGTACGCGTCGTTCGACAACCACAAGGCGGGCGACTACAAGCCGTACGTCTTCAAGAGCACCGATCTCGGACGCACGTGGACCTCGATCGCGAGCAACCTACCCGAGCGCGGCACGGTGTACGTGGTGATCGACGATCCGAAGGATCCCAACCTGCTCTACGCCGGCACGGAGTTCGGCCTGTACTACACGGCCGACGGCGGGAAGAAGTGGTCGAAGCTGGGGAGCGGCATCCCCACGATTCAGGTGCGCGACCTCGCCATCCAGAAGCGCGACGATGCGCTGGTGGTGGCGACCTTCGGCCGCGGCTTCTACCTGCTCGACGATCTCTCCAGGCTGCGCGCTCTCACCCCGCAGGTTCTGGCGAGCGAGGCGACGCTCCTTCCGATCAGCCGCACGCCGCTCTTCATGCGCTCGCGCCCCCTGGGTGGATCGGGTGCGGCGTCACTGGGAAGCCGCTTCTACACGGCACCGAACCCCGACTTCGGCGCGTACATCTCGTACTACCTGAAAGACGGCTACAAGACTCGTCGCGCGAAACGACAGGAAGCGGAGAAGAAGGCCGCGAAGAATGGCGAGGATGTCTTCTACCCGTCGTGGGATTCGCTGCGGGTGGAGGATAGGGAGGAAGCGCCGGCGGTGCTTCTCACCATCACGGACGCCGAAGGCAACGTGGTGCGGCATCTCACCGGTCCCACGGGAGCGGGGGTACAGCACGTGGTCTGGGACCTCCGATATCCGTCGCCCAATCCCACCGCGGCGGGATCTCCGCGCGGGGGCGACGACGACGAAGAGGAGGGCCGCCGCCGTGAACCATCGGGCCCGTACGTCATCCCCGGCACCTACCGCGTCGCCATGGCGAAGCGCGTGGACGGAAAGGTGACTCAGCTCGGCGAGCCGGTGAGCTTCGAGGTGTACCCGCTCGACTCCGGCACGACCCCGCGCTCGCCCGCGATACTCGCCTTCCAGCAGCAGACGGCGAAGCTCGCGCGCGCGGTGCTCGGCGCGAACGCGCTGGCCACGGAGACCATGAACCGCCTGAATCTCCTCGAGAAGGCGCTGCAGGCCACACCATCGGCGGATGCAAAGCTCTCCTCCGACGCGCGCGCGCTGGAAGCGAAGCTCCGCGACATCCAGACGTCACTTACCGGCGACCGCACCGCTGCGCGGCGCAGCGAGTCGTTCCCGCCATCGTTGCTCAGCAGATTGAACGACGTCACCGGTGGCCTCTGGTCGTCCACGCTCGGCGACGCCACGAACACGCAGAAGCAGCAGTACGACATCGTAGGATCGGAGTTCGGCAACATCCTCGCGCAGCTGCGCACGCTCGTGACGGTGGATCTCAAGCAGCTGGAGGACGCCGCCGAAGCCGCGGGCGCGCCGTGGACGAGCGGCCGGATCCCGACGTGGGATGCAACGGGTAACGCAGTGGGAGGGAGCGGGACGCCCCGGCGGTGAGCAGCGCGGCGGCGAGGCCGTTTCCGTCACTTCGAGACAGCGCGAACGGTCTCCGCCGGTTCGGGTGCGGAGACGGAACGGTGTGGATCGTCCCACACCGCCAAGGTGATTCGGCGTCCGTCAGAGGGGATGCGAACGAACACGCTCTTACGCCTGTTGGCGAACCAGAGAGTATCGCCCTCGATCAAGAACCCCTGGCAGAGGGCGGCCTTGTCCTTCCCCTCCCCTTCGCCGATGCAGAAGCCGCCGGGCATCAGCTGAGTCCCGATGTGCCAGTGCGTGAGTTCGCGCGAGCCATAGGAATCGAAGCCGGCCACCGATCCTCCGACCGTCCCGCCCGCACGGAGTATCAGCGTATCGAGGGCTCCCTCCGCCGGATAGACCTGGATCCAGCGACCACTCAGCTTCGATGCACCTGCGGCCGTGCGGTCAGCCTCATACGAGCAGCTCACGAAGAGCAGCAGGAGAGACAGGAAACCTGCGTGAAGATGCCGACTGATACGCGTCCTCATCTCGCAAGTGGCCGCTCCCCGCGCTGCCGGCGCGGAGAGCTTCATCGCCCATCTGGAGTCGAACGGCGAACGGCAAAGCCACATCTCTCTAGTCCTCGCGTATGATGGCCGCCACGTCGATCCGCGTCGCACGGCGTGCGGGTATACCGCAGGCAAGTACGACAACTACCATGAGAAGAATTGAGCCAACGATGAAGGCGCCCGGATTCGTCCGGCCGACGCCATACAACTGGGAGGCGATGAGTTTTGAAATGAGCATCGCCAGGGGAACTCCGACGAAGAGACCGACCAGGGCCATCGCCAGGCCACGGCGGAGCACATCTCCCATCACTTTCGCAGGTGAAGCGCCAAGTGCCATCCGAATTCCCATCTCTCTGGTCCGCTGCGCG